>JABRVY010000169.1:0-11325 GCA_039961755.1 Acidobacteriota bacterium
TCACCGGACCGGACGTGGCCCGGGTGGAGTTTTTCCTCGACGGGCAGCTCATCCTCACCAAGAACAAGCCGCCGTACGAGGTGTCCCTGGACCTCGGCCCCTTGCCGAGACTGGCCACGGTGCTGGCGGTGGCGTTCGATGCCGGGGGGCGGGAGCTGGACCGGGCGGAGGTGGCTCTCAACGTGGGTCGAGAGCGTTTCTTCGTGCGGCTACAGCCCCTGGGCGATGCTGACCGTCGGAACGGTGCCATTCGCGCCTCGGTGGCGGTCAACGTACCCACCGACCGTGAACTGGACCGCGTCGAGCTCTACCACAACGAACAGCTCCTGGCGACGCTATACCAGACCCCCTTCGAGGTCTGGCTGCCCTTCAAGGACACCGGCGGCATCGGCTACCTGCGCGCCCTGGCGGTGCTGCGCGACGGCGAGCTGGCGGAGGACCTGCAGTTCATCAACGCGCCGCAGTTCCTCTCGGGGATCGACGTGGAGGCGGTGGAGCTGCCGGTGACCGTGGTGGATCGCCAGGGAAGACCGGTGGAGGGCCTGACCCAGGCCGACTTCGAGGTGCTGGAAGACGGCGTTGCCCAGGAAATCTCCCACTTCTCGTTGCAGCGGGACCTGCCGGTACGCCTGGGCCTGGTGCTCGACACCTCGGGTTCCATGGAAAAGACGCTGCCCGAGGTGCAGCGGGTAGTGCTGTCGTTCCTGCGCAACCTCCTGCGTCCCAGGGATCGCGCCTTCGTGCTGGCGTTTTCGGACCGACCGGCGCTCATCGAGGGCTTCACCGCCGATTTCCAGGCCCTGGAGCGGGCTCTCATCGCCCTGCGCGCCGACCGCGAAACGGCCCTTTACGATGCCCTGGTCTACGGGCTCTTTCAGTTCTCGGGAGTGCGCGGCCGCAAGGCGATGATCGTCCTCTCCGACGGCAAGGACAACGCCTCCCGCATGGACTTCGAGCGCGCCATGGATTACGCGGCGCGCGCCGGCGCGACCATCTACACCATCGGGATTGACCTGTCGCTCGTTGAAGTCAAGACCCGGTCACAGCTGACCCGGCTGGCCCAGACCACCGGTGGACAGGCGTTTTTCCTGCCGCGCGGGGCCGATCTGTCCAACATCACCGCCCAGATCGACCGGGAACTGCGCACCCAGTACCTGCTCGCCTATACCTCCAGCTCCCAGGCGCCGCGCGATCAGTTCCGCAAGGTGAGCGTGCGGGTGAAGAGGCCGGGTCTTGAGGTACGCACCGTGGCGGGGTACTTCCCCCGCTAGGCTGGCCGGGCGACTGTCCCGAGGGAGGTGAGAGGGGTGCCTGTCCGACGGTGGGTGCGAGTGGGGGCAGTGGCGGCCGTCGTGTTGGCTGGCGTCGCCGGTCTCGCCGGGGCGATCCAGCGGCGGCAGGGCTCCCTGGAGTTTGATGTCAGCCATCAGGTCCTCGGCCGCCAGGGTGGCCGCCTGAAGGTGGCGCTCGCCCTTCAGGTGAGCCGTGCGCAGGTGGGCCGGACCGTGGTGGGGGGCGTGGAGGTGGCACAGCTGTCGGTAAGGGGTGAGGTTTCCCGGCAGCAGGCGGTGCTAGACAGCTTCGAGTACACCTTCACCGTGCCAGCGGAGCAGGAGCAGCTCCCGGTGGTGATCGAGCGGGAGCTGCGGCCGGGGAGCTACGAGCTGCGGCTGGAGGTGGCCGACCTCACCTCCCGGCGCCGCGGGGAGCGGGTGATCGCCCTGGAGGTGGAGGTGCCACCGTCGCTGCTGGCCGTGCCGGCGCCGGCAAGGCCGGAGGAGGAGGAGCGGGAGGCGAGGCGACTGCTCCTCCTGCCCCCCGACGGCGAGGTCCTCGCTGGCCTGCAGCTGTTCACCGCCGTGGCGAGGGGGGAGGTGGCCCGGGTCGAGTTCCTGCTCGACGGGACCCTGGTGGTGACGCGCAACCGTCCGCCCTTCGAGGCCACCATCGACCTGGGCCCGCTGCCGCGCACCGTCACGGTCACCGCGGTGGCCCGGGATGCGGCCGGCACCGAGGTGGACCGGGCCCAGCTGGTGGTCAACCAGGGACGGGAGCGGTTCGTGGTGCGGATGGAGCCGATCACGCCGGCCGACCGTCGCGACGGCCGCCTGCGGCTGCGCGCCGCCGTGCAGGTGCCGTCCGAGCGGCGGCTGGAGCGGGTGGAGTTCTTCCTCGACCAGTCCCGGGTGGCCGAGCTGACGGCACCACCCTTCGAGGTCTGGCTGTCGGCCGGGGAGGGGGGGAGCATTGCCCGGGTGGTCGCCACCCTGGATGACGGGAGCCAGGGGGAGGACATCACCTTCCTCGACGGCGGGACGTTCCTGACCGGCGTGAGGGTGGACGCCGTGGAGCTGCCGGTGACCGTTCTGGGGGAGGGGGGACGACCGGTGGAGGGCCTCGGACTCGCCGACTTCGAGGTCCTGGAGGACGGCGTGCCCCAGCGGCTGACCCACCTCGCCCGGCACGCCGATGTTCCCCTGCGGGTGGGGCTGGTGGTGGACACCTCGGGCTCCATGGAGAAGACCTTGCCCGAGGTGCAGCGGGTGGCCCTGGGGTTCCTGCGCAGCCTGCTGCGCCCCACCGACCGGGCGTTCGTGGTGGCTTTTTCGGATCGGCCGGCGCTGCTGCAACCGATGAGCAGGGATTTCGACGCTCTGGGCCGGTCGCTGCTGGCCCTGCGCGCCGAACGGTTCACCGCCCTCTATGACGCCATCGTGTTTTCGCTGTTTCAGTTTTCTGGAGTGCGCGGCCGGCGGGCGCTAGTAGTGCTTACCGATGGGGAGGACAACGCCTCGCGCCACACCTTCGAGCAGGTCGTCGAACTCGCCGCGCGCACCGGCGCGACGGTGTTCACCGTGGGGGTGGACCTGTCGGTGCGGGAGCTTCGGGCCCGCGCCGGTCTGCAACGGCTGGCGCGCTCCACCGGTGGAGAAGCGTTCTTCGTCGCCTCCGGCGGGGCGCTGGAGCGGGTGTACTCCCGCATCGAGCGCGACCTGCGCAGCCAGTACCTGCTTGCCTACACCTCCTCCTCGTCGTCGCCGCCCGGCATCTGGCGTTCCCTGGAAGTGCGGGTGCGTCGCCCGGGGGTCGAGGTGCGCACCCTTGCCGGCTACGTTCCTGAGTGAGGCCGGGCGCTACGGGCGGGCAGGATCCTGGGGAGCCAGCAGTGCGGGCAGGTCGGTGACGCTCCCCAGGCCGAAGACCTCGATTCCTGCGGGGAGGCCGGCGGCGTTGGCCACCGGCAGCGCACAGGCGGAAAAGCCCAAGGCCACCGCCTCGCGCACCCGCTCCGCCGCTCGCGTCACGCCGCGGATCTCGCCCAGAAGCCCCACCTCTCCGAACAGCGCCACCTCGGGGCGTAGCGGCCGCTCCCGCACCGACGACACCAGCGCCGCGGCCGTGGCCAGGTCCGCCGCCGGTTCGTCCACTGCCAGCCCCCCGGCCACGTTGACGAAGACGTCGCGGTCGCCCAGGCGCAGGCCGAGCCGTTTCTCCAGCACGGCCAGTAGCAGCGCCAGGCGGCCGCTCTCCACCCCCTGGGCGATGCGCCGGGGACTGGCGTAGGGGGAGCGCGCCACCAGCGCCTGTACCTCCACCAGCAGGGGGGTGGTGCCCTCCAGAACCACCGCCACCGCCGAGCCGGGGGCCCCCGGGGTGCGGTCGGCCAGCAGCGCCGCCGAGGGGTTGGCTACCTCCTCGAGGCCGCGATCGGTCATGGCGAACAGCGCCAGCTCCATGGCGGGGCCGAAGCGGTTCTTGGTGGCCCGCAGGGTGCGATGGGGGTGGGTGGAGGCGCCGCCGAACTCCAGGACGACGTCCACCAGGTGCTCCAGCGACTTGGGCCCGGCGACCAGACCCTCCTTGGTGACGTGTCCTACCAGCACCACCGGCGGGCCCTGCCGCTTGGCGAACTCCACCAGCTGCGAGGCCACCTCGCGCACCTGGGTAACCGACCCGGGTACCGCAGGAACCCTTTCGGAATACATGGTTTGCACCGAGTCGGCGATGATCGCCGCGGGCCGGGCGGCGGTGGCGGCTCCGAGGGCCGCCTCCACGGCGGGCTCGGCCAGCAGCAGGACGTGCTCGTGGACCACGCCCAGGCGATGGGCGCGCATCGCCACCTGGCGCGCCGACTCCTCGGCGGTGACGTAGAGAACACGCCCCGCCGGGGCGAGCCGGGCCGCCACCTGGAGGAGCAAGGTGGACTTGCCCACGCCGGGCTCCCCCGCCAGCAGGATGGCCGAACCGCCCACCAGACCCCCGCCGAGGACGCGATCCACCCCGGCGAGGCCCACGGCCCAGCGGGGAGCGTCGGCCAGATCGGCGGCGGTGAGCGGCACCGGGGCAGCTTCCGGTCGGGCGGAGGCGGTGCGGGCATGCTCGGGAACTGCCTCGAAGGTATTCCAGCCGCCGCACCCGGGGCAGCGCCCCAGCCACTTGCTGCTGCGCTGGCCGCAGGCGGTGCACTCGAAGAGGGCCTGGGGACGGCCCATCCCTACCGCCCGAAGGAGGCCGCGGTGCCCAACAGGTACTTCAGGTCCTCGTCGCCCCAGGTCACGCCGCCCCCAAGGATGGCGGAGGAGCGCCGCGACCACGTGGGGTCATCCCAGCCGGCGTAGGCGAAGATGTGGCGGGTCAAAAAGTAGCGCCCTTCGAGGCGGAGGTGCGGCGGCCTGGTGTCGCGGCTGAAGTCGTAGGCTTCCAGGGTCAGCTTGAGCCGCTTGTCGAGGAAGTGGGTGTCCACACCGACGCCCCCGGTGGATTCGAACAGCCCGGCGCGCAGGGAGGCGGTACGAAAGTCCCATCCTACCTGAGCGTTGACCGTGGCGGAGTCGGTCACCCGGGTGACCTCCTCGACGGTGGTTTCCCGCCGTCCGTCGGGGCGAATGACCACCGTGGTGGAGGTGGTGACGTTGCGCCGCCCGAAGGGCGAATCCACCAGCTCCAAGCGGAAGAAGCGGTTGGGGGTGGTGCGCAGCTCCACGCCCAGGGCACTGCGGCTGGTGTTGCCGTCGTCGTCGATCCCGGGCAGCGCCTCGGTGCGCAGGTTGACCGCCAGCTCCCAGCGCTGCGCCCGGCCGAGGGTGTCCTTCAAGCTCTGCACGCCCGACTCCACCGACTTCAGGGCGGCGTTGAGGTTCACGGCGGTCTCGTCCTCGTTGACCAGCTTGCCGATGGTGCCTTCGCCGCGGGCGATCTTGGCGGTGATCTCGTTGAGGTTGTCGGCCGAGGTGCGCAGCCGGCCCGACAGGTCCCGGAGGTTGGCGAGGGAGGCGTTGAGGTCCTCGCGGTTCTCGTCCACCACGGCTCCCACCCGGCTGGCCAGATCATTGAGCTTGGCGGCCAGGACGGGCAGCTCGGTCTTCAAGGTCTCGGAAAAGTCGCGAAAGTTGGCGATGGTGGCATCCACGTTGGCGCGGTTGGCGGCCACCAGGGCGCGGGTCTCGGCCGCCAGCTGGCGCACGTGCTCCAGGATTTCGTTGATGCGACGCTCTCCCTCTTCCCCCCCCAGGTTCTTGCGTAACGCCGCCGTGACCTCCTTGACGTCGCCGCCGATGGCGTTGGCAGTGCCCAGCACCTGGTCGAAGGACACCGGACTGGAGCCGGTGAGGACCGTCCCAGGGGCCAGCAGGGGGGCGTTGAGGTCGCCGGGGTTCAGCTCCACGTACTTGTCCCCCAGCATCCCCAGGCTGGTCACCTCCGCCCATGCACCCTGGTGGAGCGCCACCCCCGGGTCCAGCGCCAGGGTGACCAGGGCGCGGTCGCGGTCCAGCTGGATCCTCTCCACGATCCCCACCCGCACGCCGGCGATGCGCACCGGACTCTTGGCGTCCAGGCCAGCCACCGACGGGAAGGCGGCCTGGACGCGCTGGCGCTTGCCGCCGGAGTCCAGGGGGATCTCCTCGATCTTGACGATGAACACGCCCAGGATGATCAGGGCCACCAGCATGAAGGCGCCGACCTTGGCGGTGGGGCTCATGCAACCTCCTCGTGATTGTCCGGGTACGGCTCGCCGGCCAGAAACGACTGGATGTAGCGGTCGCTCAGGCGGAGGAACTCCGCCGGCGGCGCCACCGCCAGGATCTGGCCAGAGCGGATCATGGCGATGCGGTCGGCGATGCGCTGTGCCGACTTCATGTCGTGGGTGATGGTCACCATGGTCACCGGGAGGTTGTCGCGCATTTCCACGATGACCCGGTCGATGGCGGCGGCGGTGATGGGGTCGAGGCCGGTGTTGGGCTCGTCGAACAGCAGGATCTCGGGCGCCAGGGCAATGGCCCGGGCAAACCCCACCCGCCGCCGCATGCCACCCGACAGCTCGTTGACCCACTTGTGCTCGACCCCGTCCAGGTGAACCAGGGCGAGACACTCGCGCACCCGGGCGGCGATGTCCCCCGGGCTCATGCGGGTGTGGCGCCGCAGGGGGAAGGCAATATTGTCGAAGACGTTCATCGAGTCGAACAGCGCCCCCTCCTGGAACGACATGCCGAACTTGCGGCGAATCGCCAGGCACACGCCGGTGTCGGCGCAGGCCAGGTCCTCACCATCCACGATGACGTGCCCGCGGTCGGGCCGGATGAGGCCGATCAGGTGCTTGAGGAAGACACTCTTGCCGGCGCCGGAGCCACCGACGATGACGAGCGACTCGCCAGCGTGGATGTCGAGGCTGATGCCGCGCAACACTTCCTTTCCCTGGAATGATTTCCAGAGGTCGATCACGGCGATCTTGGGCGGCATCTCGGCTGTCGGAGTCCGGACCGCGCTGGTGGGCGATTCCATCATGGATGCACCATCGTCCCTCTAGAACAGGATCTTGGTCAGGAAGAAATCCGACAACAGGATGACCAGGGAGGCCATGACCACCGCCGCGGTGGTGGAGCGGCCCACCCCCTCGGCGCCGCCGGTGGTGTGGTACCCCTTGCTGCACCCGGTCACCGACAGGATGAGCCCGAACACCCCTGCCTTGATCAGCCCGGAGAAGACGTCGTTGAGGTCCAGGAATTGAAACGTCTTTTCCCAGTACACCACCGGGTTGGCGTCCATCAGCCCCACCGCCACGGCGAACCCCCCGGCAATGCCGATGCCGTCCGCCAGCGCTACCAGCGGCGGCAGCATCAAGGTGGTGGCGGCCACCCGCGGCACCACCAGGTACTGCACCGGCTCCACCGCCATGGCGCTGAGAGCGTCGATCTGCTCGGTGACCCGCATGGTGCCGAGTTCGGCGGCCAGGGAGGAGCCGATGCGGCCGGCGATCATCAGCGCCGCCAGCACCGGGGCCAGCTCCCGGGTGAGCGACAGCGACACCACCGAGGCGACGAACGACTCGGCGTGGAAGCGCTCGAACCCCCGGTAGGTCTGCAGGGCCATGACCATCCCGGTGAACATGGCGGTCAGGCCCACCACCGGGATGGAGTCCACCCCCACCCGCACCATCTGGCGCACCCACTGCCGCAGGTCGAAGGGGGGGCGCACGCTCCAGTACAGGGTGAGGTAGAGCATGGTGAAGAAGCGCCCGATCTCCTCGAAGGCATGGGTGGAGCGTTCCCCCACCCATTCCAGGGCCGCGATGGGGCGTCGGCGCTCTGTCGCCTCGCTCACATGGCGCTCCGCTCGAGGTTTTCAAAGCGGGTGAACTTGTCCAGGTAAACGAGACGGAAGGTGTCGGTGGGGCCGTTGCGCTGCTTGGCGACGATGATGTCCGCCATGTTGGTATCGGTCGCCGGGTCGTCCTCCTGACCCCGACCGGCGATGGTGCGGCGGTTGATGAACACCACCACGTCGGCATCCTGCTCGATGGACCCCGACTCGCGCAGGTCGGACAGCTGCGGGGTGTGGTCGCCGCCGCGCTGTTCCGGCCGCCGGGACAGCTGCGAGAGCACCAACAGCGGTACGTTGAGCTGCTTGGCCAGGGCCTTGAGACTGCGGGAGATCGCCGAGACCTCTTGGGTGCGGTTTTCCGCTTTGAGCCCGGCCGACATGAGCTGCAGGTAGTCCACCACCACCAGGTCAAGGCCATGTTCCAGCGCCAGCCGGCGGCACTTGCCGCGCAGCTCCAGCGGGGAGATGGCGGCGGTGTCGTCGATCCACATCGAGGCTGTGGCCAGGGCCTGGCTGGCGGTGTGCAGCCGCTCCCAGTCCGAACCGCCCACCGAATCGCTGGCCCGCGACAGGAGCCCTCGGGCCAGCCGTCGCAGATCGATGCGTGCCTCGGCGGCGAGCAGGCGGCGCACCAGCGCCGAGGCGGACATCTCCAGGGAGAAGATCGCCACCTTGGCCCCCTTGCGCAGGGCGCAGTGGGCCGCCACGTTGAGGGCGAAGGCCGTCTTGCCCACTCCCGGCCGGGCGGCGAGGATGATCAACTCCTGCTTCTGCAGGCCGGAGGTCAGCTCGTCCAGCCGCTGGTACCCGGTCTCCAGGCCGGTGTAGGGGGCGGCCGTGCGGGAGACCTGCTGGATATAGCTCACTTCCGCCTTGGCCAGGGCGCCCACTGGCTGCGGGCCGCTGGTGGTGGCGCGCTCGGAGATCGCCAGCACCCCCATCTCGGCCATTTCCAGCGCCTCCATGGCGTCACCCTCGTCGCGACCGGCGGCGGCCATGATCTGCTGGGAGAGACGGAGCAGATCGCGCTTGACGGCGCGCTCGCGGACGATGCCGGCGTAGTGCTCGACGTTGGCGGTGTCGGGCAGGTCCTGGGTGAGGCTGGCCAGGTAGGAGATTCCTCCGGCCTCCTCCAGCGTCCCCGACCGCTGCAGCTGATCGGCGGCGGTGAGCAGGTCGATGTCGCGGCTGGCCACCGCCAGGGCGGCAAAGGCCTCGAAGATGACGCGGTGGGCGGGGGTGTAGAAATCCTCCGGCCGCACCAGCTCGACGATGCGGTAAAAGCAGGTACCGTCGGCGAGGATGGCTCCCAGCACCGCCCGCTCGGCGGAGGGGTTGGAGGGAATGCGCAGGGTGGCAGGCGGAACCGCCTCTGGCGCCGATACCCTGGCGCGAGGACCACCCGATGCCCGCACGCTCACGGGCCAGATGCTAGCACGGCAGTCCGGCTCCCCGGGGGGGTCCCGGCGGAGGCTTGCGACGGCAGGGGAACGCTGCCGCCCCTGGACAACCGCGGAAACCATCGTAAAGTATTTGGGCGACTATCGGGACGATCCGCACCGGAGGGTGGTGGGCCGGGCGCCAGGGGGCGTGCGGTGCTGCGGTGCGAAGGACCCGAGGGGGTGTGCGGTGATCGTGACATGCCCGCAGTGTGAAGCGCGCTACCGCTACGACGAGAGTCGTTTCGGCAGCGCCTCGACGCGCAAGTTGAAGTGCTCCCGCTGCTCGGCGGTGTTCGATGTGCACCGTCCGGGCAGCGTGGAAGACACCATCGGGCAAGCGGCGGCCTATGCCCGCCGGGAGCAGACCACCAAGGATCTGGAGATCAAGGATGCCCAGGCGATGGCCAACGCCCAGGCGATGGCCCAGCTGGCGCCGCTGCCGCCCCACAAGCGCTACTCGCTGGCGGTGATCCTGGGCGCCAACTCCGGTCAGATTTACCAGCTTGCCCGCCCGCGGGTGATTCTGGGCAGGGGCGCCGGCTGCGACATCCAGTTGCCCGACAGCGAGGTGTCCCGGCGGCACGCCATGCTGGAAATCCGCGATGAAGAGGCCACTGTCACCGACCTGGGCTCCACCAACGGCACTTACGTGGAGGGGGTACGGGTGGAGTCCACCACCATCGCCTCGCACCAGGAGTTCAGCCTGGGGACCACCACTCTGATGTTCATCGTCACTGAAACCCACGACGCCTTGCTGCCGTGAGAGAGTCTCGTGAGCGCCCGCGGCCAGGGCGGGTGGTCGTGGCCATGTCGGGGGGTGTGGACTCCTGCGTGGCGGCGTTCCTGCTCGCTCGCGCGGGGTGGCAGGTGATCGGCGTCACCTTGAAGCTGGCCGATCTCGCCGCCGATGGCTTCGACGCCTCGCGCTGCTGCTCGGCCGCCGGGGTGGCAGCGGCGCAGCGGGCCGCGCGGATGTTGGGTATCCCTCACATCCTCCTGGACGTGCGCCCGGAGTTCCGGGACTTCGTGCTGACTCCGTTCGTCGATGCCTACCTGCGGGGGGAGACCCCTTCCCCGTGCGTGCACTGCAACTCCACCATCAAGTTCGGGCGCCTGGTGGAGGTGGCGGCGGCCCTCGGCGCCGCCCATGTGGCCACCGGGCACTACGCCCGCCGGGTGGAGGGGCCGGGAGGGGACCCGGAGCTGCACCGGGCTCGGGAGCGAGCGCGGGACCAGTCCTACTTTCTCTTCGAGATGGGGCGGGATCGGCTGAAGTCGGTCCTCTTCCCCCTGGGGGAGTACACCAAGGACGAGGTGCGCGCCCTCGCCCGCCAGGAGGGTTTGCCCAGCGCCGCCCTTCCCGACAGCCAGGACATGTGCTTCGTGCCGCTAGGGGAAACCTACGTGGGTCTGTTGCAACACCTGGCCGGTGAGCGGCTGCCCGGCGAGGGGGAGATCGTCGACGGCCAGGGGCGGGTGCTGGGGCGGCACGGCGGGATCCACCGCTTCACCGTCGGCCAGCGTCGCGGCCTCGGAGTGTCGTCGAGCCGACCGCTCTTCGTTTCGCACCTGGACGCAAGGAACAATCGGGTCGTGGTCGGAGGTGAAGAGGAGGTGCACCGGCGGCGCATCCACCTGCGCGACGTCGTCTGGCTGGTCGATCCGAGCGGAGCACCGCGCCGGGTGGAGGTGCAGGTGCGCTCCCGCCATCGCCCTGTGGCGGCCACCGTCACGCCGGCCGGCGGCGGGGCCACCGTGGAGTTCGTCGAACCGGTCCTCGCTCCCTCGCCGGGGCAGGCGGCGGTGTGGTACGAGGGGGACAGGGTCCTGGGCGGCGGCTGGATCGTGAACGACGGACGAGAGTGAAGGAGGGGCTCTACATGGTCTGCTGTACCGGCGGGGCGGGGGAGGGCCCGTCAGGAATCTCGCCGAAATTGCGCTCGTAGATGGCCACGTTTTCCGCCAGCGCGCGCAGCAACTGCTTGACGTGCACGGGGGTCATGACCACCCGGCTGACCACCTCGACGTGCTCGCGGCCCGGCACGATGCGCCCCAGATCGATGATGAACTCGGCGAAGTTGTGCACGATGGAGGCGAAGTTGGCGTAGGTCCCCAGCGCCATCTCGTCCTTCACCACGATGCTGATCTTGGCGTCCGGCCTGGGTACGGTCATGGTCGACCCTCCTCGGACATTGTACCCGCAGTTGCCGCCGGGGCTGGAGCGAGGCCCAGCTGGTGCAGCCAGGCAGTGCCGTGGCAGGGCAGTCCGTCGGGGGGGGGAAGG
>JABRVY010000170.1:0-8098 GCA_039961755.1 Acidobacteriota bacterium
GGGCTGGTGAGCCCCTCGCGGCATGAGGGGAAACGAGGTGCTCCCCGGCCAGCGAGCCTTGCCGGGCTCATGACGGCCCGATCGCCCGTCTCCCCGCCTGCCGACTCGATCATTGCCGGTGGGGCCGCGGCGCGGAGCGCCCGCCCGGGGCCTTGACCGCGGTTCTTTCCCATGTGCCGGTTCCTGGTCGCTTCGGCTGACGCGCCGCTCCCCAGCCGAGCACTGCTCGACGCCTTCGCGGCCATGGCCGAGGCCAGCCGCTCCCCGGACGGCGACCGCCAGGGCGACGGATGGGGCGCGGCGTGGCTCGATGGCGCCGGATACTGGCGGCGGCACCGTTCGCTCTCGCCGATCTGGTTGGACCGAGCCACCTTCGCCCAGGTGCCGCCAACTCCTTGCCTCGTCGTGCACGCCCGCAGTGCCTCGTTTCCGGAGAGACGGCGCCAGCTCGAGCGCTGCCAGCCGTTCCTGTTTGCTCGCCACGTCCTGGTCTTCAACGGCCTGCTCCGCGGAGTCACTCTGCCGGCGGGTCGGCCCGGCCTGATCGGCGCGCAGCGCCTGGCCGCCCTTCTGGGCGCCTTGCTGGCGCGCTCCTCCAGCCAGGAAGCCGTCGACCGCCTGTGGCGCCTGCTGCGCAGCCGATCGGCCTCGCTTCCCGCCGTCAACCTTGCCCTGACGGACGGGCACACCATCGACGTCCTGGCGCACTGCGAGAGCAACCAGGAGTACTACCGGTTGTGGGTGCGGCACGATGAGGGGCTCCTCGCCCTCGCCTCGGAGCCCCTCGATGCTTCCTCGTGGCAGCCTCTCCCACGGAACTCCCGCTCGCAGCTGCGGCGACCCGGCGAGCGACCAGCGGTGGCTGTCGGTTGAAGCGCCCATCTGACCTCCGTCCCCCGCCCTGGGAAGCGGGCGCTCACGGCCTCCCAGGTCGGGCTGATTCCCACGTGAGGCAACGATTCTCATTCAGCCAGATTCTGGAGATGAGGTACGCCCTTGCTCGCGGTGCGGCGAGCGTGTACGCTGCCCCCTGCGCCTGGGCCGGGAACGGGCCGAGGTGCGCATATCCGCATGCCCATACGTTGGCTGACAGCGTTTCTCGCCGCGGTCGTGGCGGCGCCGCTCATGGCGGTGACGGTGGTGACTCCCTCGCGCACCGCCGAGGTGTTTTCCCGCGCCGACCTCGTTGACCTGCTGGAAATCCTTCGCCTGACGGGCGCCGAGGTGGAGTTTGCCCCGGCGGCGGGGAGCTACACGGCGCGCCGCGCCGGCCACGAGGTGCAGTTCACCCCTGGCGGTTCCCTGGCCGTGGTCGACGGTCGCCTGCAGCCGCTGCCCGGACCCATCCGCTCCCTGGAGGGCCACACCGTGGGCAACCTGGCGGTGGCCTCGGCGCTGCTGGCTCCCCTGGGGTGGTCGCTCCAGGGTGACGTGGGCTCGGGGTTGACCCTGGCGCAGGCCGGGGATGCGGCGCCGGTCACCCTGGTGGTGGTGCGGGAGGGCGGTGCCACCGTGGTGGTGGCCAGCGGCCCCCCGGCCTTGCCGCGAGCGCGGCCCGCGTCCGGGGGGTTGGCGCTGCTCTACCAGTCGCCGGTCCGGCTGGCGGCACCCGTGGCCCCGGAGGGTGGCCTCGGCGGCGCTTCCATTGACGGCAACACCTTGACCCTCCAGCTGGTCCCTGGCTGGGAGGTGGCCGCCAGTTACCCCCTCGACGATCCCCCTCGCTTCGTGGTGCGGCTCGCCTCCGCCTTTCCGACGGGGGAAGCAGAGGTGCAGCGCAGTGGGCCGCTGGTCGTCATCGACCCTGGCCACGGCGGTGAGGACCAGGGTGCGCAGGGGGCGGGGGCAGTGCTGGAGAAGAGCGTGACCCTGGCCGTTGCCCGGCTCACCGCGGAGCGTCTGCGCGCCGCCGGCATCGAGGTGCGTCTGACCCGAGAGGGCGACGAGACGGTGGCGCTGCGCGATCGCACGGCCCTGGCCAACCGGCTACGCGCCGATGCCTTCGTGTCGATCCACGCCAACGCCTCGCCGGCGCGGGGGGCACGCGGCGCCGAGACCTACTACATGAGCGCCGACGCCTCCGATCCGCAGGCGGCCGCGGCTGCCGAGCGGGAGAATGCTCCGGCGGAGACCACCACGCTGGGGCTCATCCTGTGGGATCTCGCCCACGTCGCCAACCTCAACGCCTCGGCGCGGCTCGCCCGGGAGATCCAGGACCGCCTGAACGTGGTCCATGGGATTGCCGCCCGGGGCGTCAAGCAGGCGCCTTTCGTGGTTCTTACCGGTGCCACCATGCCAGCCGCACTGGTCGAGATCGGTTTCCTTTCGCACCCCGAGGAGGGGCAGCTGGTCAGCCAGCCTGACACCCAGGGGCGCATTGCCGACGCCCTGGCAGCGGGAATTCTCGCCTTTCTCCGCAACGCTCCGCCACCCGCGCCGGCCGAGCAACCATGAGGTGGCTACGACCCCTGGTGGCGGCCATCCTCCTGCTGGTCGGCCTGGCCGCGGCGGCGGTGCTGGTGAGTCGGTCCCGCGGCCGGTCGACAGCCCCGGTCGAGGTCCCGGGCACGCCGGAACCCACCCCGGTGCCAGCCAGCATGACACTGTTTTTCCCCGGCCCCGACCTCGCCCTGCACCGCGAACGACGCCTGGTGGCCGAGAGACCCCCCACCACCCAGCGTTGCGCTGCGGTGGTCCTGGAAGAGCTGCTGGCGGGTTCGCAGGAGGGATGGGCATCCCCCTTCACCTGGCCCGCCAGCGTGGATGCCGTCTTTGTCACCTCCGCGGGCAACGTGGTTGCCGACATCTCTCCTCCCCCGGCGGGGCAGGTCCAGGGGACCGCCAGCGAGGTGGGCCTGATTTACAGTGCTGTCAACTCGTTGGTGGCCAGCTGCCCGGGGGTGGCCCGGGTGCAGCTCCTCTTCGGCGGCCGGCAGGTGGAAAGCTTCGGGCACCTGGATCTGAGCCGTCCCCTGGCCCCCCGCCCGGACCTGGTCGCCCCGTGAGTGACTCTCGCCCTCTGGGGATTTTCGACTCCGGCATCGGCGGGCTGACCGTCCTGGCCGAGCTGCGCCGCCGCTTCCCCGGCGAGCACTTCATCTATCTCGGAGACACCGCTCGCCTGCCGTACGGCACCAAATCCCCAGAAACTGTGGCGCGGTACGCCCTCGCCGCCGGCCGTTTCCTCCTCGCCCGCCAGATCAAGCTGCTGGTGGTGGCCTGCAACACTGCCTCGGCGCTCGCCCTGGGCACGCTGCGCGCGGCGCTGCCGGTGCCGGTGGTGGGCGTGGTGGAGCCGGGCGCCCGCGCCGCTGCCGCCGCCACCCGCGGCCGGGTGGGGGTGATCGGCACCGAATCCACCATCGCCTCTTCGGCCTACGTGCGCGCCGTCGAGGCCCACTGCGGGGGGGTACGGGTCCTCACCCGGGCGTGCCCGCTGTTCGTTCCGCTGGCCGAGGAGGGGTGGTTCGACCACCCGGTGACCCGCCAGGTGGCGGAAATCTACCTGGCTGACCTGGCGGCAGCCGGCATCGACACCCTGATCCTGGGCTGCACCCACTACCCGCTGTTGCGCCGCGCCATCGCCGCCGCTGTCGGTCCCGGCGTGACGCTGATCGACTCGGCCGCCGCGGTGGCCGAGGAGGTCGACAGGGAGCTGATGGGAGGGCGGCAGGGCGGCGACAGCGGGGGTCGCCTGGAGCTTCTGGTCACGGACGCCGCCTCGCGCTTCGCGCGGATCGCCACCTTTATCCTCGGCGACCCACTGCCCGCCCCTCTCGAACTGGTCGACCTGTAAGCCGCGGCCCCGGACGCAGAGGTCGAGGCCAACCAGGTGAGCGGCGCAGCTTGCCCCGGTCGGGCGGGGTAGGCTACCGTAGCGCTCTGGAGGCCTCCGTGGCGCAACCCTTTGCCCTGGCCCGCGCCGATAACCGCGCCGACGACCAGATCCGACCCCTGTCGTTCACCCTCGACTACGTCAAGTACCCCGAGGGCAGCGTGCTCACCCGCTGCGGTGACACCACCGTGCTGTGCAACGTCACCGTTGAAGGCCGGGTGCCCCCCTTCCTGCGCGACACCGGCGAGGGGTGGCTGACCTGCGAGTACGCCATGCTGCCCCGCGCCACCGAGGAACGCACGGCGCGGGACAGCGCCCGCGGCCGGGTTTCGGGCCGTTCCGCCGAGATCCAGCGCCTGATCGGCCGCTCCCTGCGCGCGGCCCTGGATCTGGGGCTGCTCGGCGAGCGCACCCTGCTGGTGGACTGCGACGTCATCCAGGCCGATGGCGGCACCCGCACCACCTCCATCACCGGGGCGTTCGTGGCCCTGGTGCTGGCGCTGCTCAAACTCAAGGAGCAGCGCGCCCTGCCCGGCTGGCCGCTCAAAGAGCAACTGGCGGCCATCTCGGTGGGGATCGTCGCCGGCCGACCCATCCTCGACCTCGACTATCACGAGGACTCCCGCGCTGCCACCGACCTCAACCTGGTGGGGACGGCGAGGGGGGGCATGGTGGAAATCCAGGGCACGGCGGAGAGGGAGCCGTTCACCACCAGCCAGTTGGAGCAACTCCTCGCCCTGGCCCGGCGCGGCCTGGAGGCGGTGTTTGCTGCGCAAGCGGCGGCTCTGGCGGAACGACTGGCAGCGGTGGGCCTGGCCGACCTGTACGGCACCCGGCGCTGACGCTCGCCGCTGGCTTGACGTCGTCGCCCGCCGCTGCTAACGTGAGCCTCCCCCTTGGGGGGTAGCTCTTTGTGATGCCTGAGGTTTCGCAAGCCACATGGGCCGGGGCGTGGCGCAGCCTGGTAGCGCACCTGCCTTGGGCGCAGGGGGTCGGAGGTTCGAATCCTCTCGCCCCGACCACCCCCGACTCGATGCGTCTCTGCCTGTAGCTCAGTTGGATAGAGCAGCGGACTTCTAATCCGCGGGTCGGAGGTTCGAATCCTCTCAGGCAGGCCAGTTTTCCTCGTGTGGTGGGCGTAGCTCAGCTGGCAGAGCGCCGGACTGTGGCTCCGGTGGTCGGGGGTTCAAATCCCCTCGCTCACCCCATCCCGTGCGCCCGTAGCTCAGCCCGGATAGAGCGTCAGACTCCGGATCTGAAGGTCGCGCGTTCGAATCGCGCCGGGCGCACCATCTCTCGATCACAAGTTGCAACTACCGCAACGCCAGGGGCGCAGGAGTCGGCACCCCGCCGGCGGCGTCACGCGGTGCCGGAAGCCGGGTAGACTGCCCGCTGGAGGTGTCCCATGCGGGGGATGGCGGCGGTGGTGTGTGCGGCGGTACTGACAGCGGGGGCGCTGGCGGCGTGCAAGGCGAAGGCTCCCGAGGGTGAACCGAAGGTTGCCACGGCAGCCGCCGTCACCACGGGGCCGGGTCGGGTCCCCTCGGTCGATGGGTTGGAGATCGCCTACACCCTGCACTCCCTCGGTTCGCCCACCCTGGTGCTGGTGCACGGGTGGATGTGCAACCAGGGGTACTGGTCGGCGCAGGTTCCCGCGCTGGCGGAAAAGTTCGGCGTGGTGACGGTGGACCTGGGCGGGCACGGGGCCTCCGGGAGGAACCGGAAGGAATGGACGATTGCCTCCCTGGCCGAGGACGTGCAGGCGGTCATTACCCACCTGGGCCTCCATAGGGTGATCGTGGCAGGGCACTCCATGGGGGGGCGGGTGGCCCTGGAGGTGGCCCACCGCCTGCCGGGCACGGTGATCGGGATCATCGGCGTGGACACCCTGCACACCGCCGCGGATCGCTATGACCCCGAGCAGGTGAAACAGCTGCTGACCGGTCTGGAGCAGGATTTTGCCACGACCTGTAGCGGGCTGGTGCGCGGCATGTTCGTACCGGGCGCCGAGGCCGCCCTGGTGGAGCGCGTGGTGGGGGACATGTGCTCCGGGCCCGGCGAAATCGGTGCGGCGTTGCTGCGCTCCTACGTGGAGTTCGACATGAAGTCGGCGTTCGGCAGGGCGGGGGTGCCCATTCGCGCCCTCAACAGCGACCTCTGGCCCACCGACGTGGAGGGCAACCGGGCGGTGGCCGACTTCGACGCGGTGATCCTGAAAGGGTACGGTCACTTCCTGATGCAGGAGGCGCCCGAGGAGCTGGCCCGCGCCATGGTGGAGACAGCCGACGCCATCGCCACCACCCCTCCGCGCACCGCCTCGTGAGCGGCGCGGGCCACGCCGGACCCCACCGCGCAAGAGAGCGAATGCCATGGTCGCGATGCAGGTGATCACCTCGCACTCCCACCCGAGGCGGTTTTCGCCGTAGCCAAGAAGGCGGCCGACGCCGCCGCCGCGGCCGCGCTGGGGGAGTGCACCTGCATGGCGTTTTTCGACCGCCAGGCCGGGCGCGAGTCACCGGCCCACGCCTCCGAATGCCACGGCGACTGCGAGGTGCCGGGCTGGGAGGAGTACGCCGTCAACCGCGGCGCCACCTTGAAGGTGGTGGTCAACCGGGGTGACTACGTGTTTCTCTACCGCCCCCTGGGCGAGTTTGCCGGGTTGTGAGGTACGCCCTGGCGGGGCGCCAGCAGGGCAGACTCGGGTGGGCGACCGTACAGCTCGGGGTGTAACAGGCTCCCGCGCTCCTCGGCGGGCTTGGCGGGTTCCGGGGTGGAGGGGTGAGCCACCGCCCAGGGGTCGCGCCGGGAGCCGGTGATCTGCCACGAGACTTTCTGCCCCGGCACCCCCCCGGCCACGGCGAAGGTGTCGCCCTCCAGCTCCCGGGCAATGTGCAGCGAGGGCGCTGCCGCGCCAATGGCGGTGAGCTGGTAGCGATGGTTCTCGGTGACCCGGGCGAACCAGGCGGGCAGGCGGACCTCGGCCGCCCCGGCGCCATCCAGGTGAACCGCGCCGTCGAGGGTGACGGTGCGCTCGCCGGAGGCCGCGAGGGGGAGCTCGAGGTAGCGCTCCGCGGGGTCGGCGGGGTGGTCCACCCGCACCGCGGCGGCGGCCATGGTGGCCGGCCCGTTCTGTCCTACCGCTCCGTTCCAGAAGGCGGCGTAGCCGTTGCTGGAGGAGCCGTACACCGCCACCCCGTGGGTGCTTTGCCCCCACAGGCCGGTGGCCTGGGAGTTGGCGGCGTTGGCCTGGCCGTACACCCCGGTGCCCAGGGGGTGGTCGGAGATGCCGACCACCCCGGTCTGGCGGGTGATGGCCGAGAGGTCGGTGACGGTGCGGCTGGTACCGGCCTGGCCGGCGAAGACGGCGGTGATGTCGCCGCTGCCGCCGGTGGCGGCGATGGTCAGAGTGTTCCCGGAGGGGGTGATGGAGATGTTGCTGCCGGCCGCGAGGGTGACGGCGTTGGCCAGCCCGTTGAGGGCGGTGACGGCGGTGCCGGGAGCGAGCTGGGCGGCGCCCACGCTGGCGGGCGCCAGCTTGGCCGCAGTTACCGCGGCGTCCGCCAGCTTGGCGGAGGTCACCGTGCCATCGGCCAGCTTGGGGAAGGTCACGGCGCCCTCGGCGAGCAGAGGGGTGGTGATGCCGCCGGGGGCCACGCCCAGGGTGACGTCGCCGGAGGTGCCGCCGCCGGTCAGGCCGGTGCCGGCGAAGACGGCGGTGATGTCGCCCCCACCCCCGCCGGTGGCGGCGATGGTGAGGGTGTTGCCGGAGGAGGTGATGGAGATGTTGCTGCCGGCCGCGAGGGTGACGGCGTTGGCGAGGCCGTTGAGGGCGGTGACGGCGGTGCCGGGCGCGAGGTGAGCGGCGCCCACGCTGGCGGGCGCCAGCTTGGTGGCTCCGACACTGCCATCGGCGAGCTTGGGGAAGGTCACGGCGCCATCGGCGAGGAGGGGGGCGGTGATGCCGCCGGGGGCCACGCTCAGGGTGACGTCGCCGGAGGTGCCACCGCCGGTCAGGCCGGTGCCGGCGAAGACGGCGGTGATGTCGCCCCCACCCCCGCCGCTCACCGGTTGCCACTGCAGCCCGGCGTTGGTGTAGAGCAGCGCCGCCCCGTCCACCGGGACATTGACCGCGGCCAACTTGGTGGCTCCGACGCTGCCATCGGCCAGCTTGGGGAAGGTCACGGCGCCGTCCGCCAGCTTGGCGGTGGTCACCCCGGCGTTGGCCACGGCCACGGCGTCGGCGCTCACGGCGATCCCCTCGCC
>JABRVY010000171.1:0-3976 GCA_039961755.1 Acidobacteriota bacterium
CCCCCTGGGTGGCCAGCACCCCCACCAGCACCGCCGCCACCCCCGCGGAGGCCCAGGCGGCGCGCGGCACACGGCGCCACCAGGGCCGGGGCGATGCCGCCGCCTGGCGAACCGCGGCCATGATGCGGGGGTGCAGGAACGGTGGCTCCGGCTCCTCCCGCAGCGCCGCCAGCTCCCGCCGCAGCACCGCCCAGCGCCGCGCCACTTCCCGGCAGGCTGGACAGGCCGCCAGATGGGCCTCACCCTCCTCGGGCAGCGTGGCCCCCTCCGCCACCAGCCCCCTCACCTGTTCGCAGGTCATGGCCACACCCCGGCCAGGCGCTCCAGCAGCGCCGCCCGCGCCCGGGCCAGGCGGGACTTCACCGTGCCCGGCCGACAACCCAGAACCGCGGCCATCTCCTCGTACTCCAGTCCCTCCACCTCACGCAGCACGATCACCTCGCGATGGTCCGGCGACAGGGCAGCGAGGGCCTCCTCCAGTGCCCGCCCCAGCTGGCGGCCGTAGGCCACCCTCTCCGGACTGGCGCGCCCGTCGTCGAGGGAGACCGGCGCCCCGCCCTCGGCAGGGTCGGCATCCAGGGGGACGGAGCGGGCGGCGGCCCGGCGAGGCGCGCTGGCCAGGGCGTTGCGGCAGACGTTGAGGGCGATGCCGTACACCCAGGTGCGGAAGCTGGCCTCGCCGCGAAACCTCGGCAGGGCACGAAACACCCGCACGAAGGTATCCTGGGCCGCGTCCAGGGCGTCCTCGCGGTTGCCCAGCAGGCGTCGGCAGAGGCGAAACACCTCCCCCTCGTGGCGGCGCACCAGCTCCTCGAACGCCGCCTCGTCCCCCCCTCGGGCCCGGCCCACCAGCGCGGCCTCCTCGTCACCACGGCTCATCCCTCCTCGCCGAATCCACGGGAGCACCCCCGCACGATACCCGAATCCCCCCGGCGGGGCACCCTCTTCCTTGGACCAGCCAGACCCGCCGGGGTTCCCCGCCTGGCCGGTCCTCGCGGCGCCCCCTCCTAGGTGCGCCAGCTTCCAGCGAAAAAGGAAACACCATCAGTGCCAGGTACCAGCAAGACGCCCTATAATCCCGACATGACGGAGTCTGCCGCCCCCGCCACCACCCTTGCGGAGCGCGCCGAGGCCCGCCGGCGGCGCCTGGTGGCCAACTACGCTCCCAGCTTCGCGGCCGCCGAGGACTGGGATCTGCAGTACTGGCAGAGACTGACGCCCGAGGAGCGACTGGCCGCCTGGGTGGCGCTGCGCCTCGATGTGGAGCTGGTGGAGGAAAGCTGAACAGCTGGAACCCCGGGGCTGGAGAATCGGTGATTCCCACCTCTGCAGACTTCGAAGACCTGCTGGAGACCTTCGACGGTTACGGGGTGAGGGCCCTGGTCATCGGCGGGCTGGCCTTCACGTTCCACGCCAGGCCACGGTACACCAAGGATTTGGACATCTGGGTGGATCCCGAGCCTGACAACGTGGCGGCGGCCAACCGCGCTCTGGCGGCCTTTGGCAGCCCTTTCCTGCTCGACCCCGACCGGCCGGATCTCATCCTCGAGCTGCCGGTAGCACCCAACCGCATCGACCTCATCCGCCAACCGGGCCCGCTGCCCTTCGGCGAGGCGTGGGCGCGGCGCATTCCCGGCCGCTTCGGACGTGCCCCGGCCCACTGGATCGCCCTGGAGGACCTCATCACCTTGAAGAGCGCCATTGACGACCCCCGGCACCAGGAGGACGTGCGCGTCCTGCACAAGGTGCTGGAGTTGCGAAAAAAGTGAAGGTCAGTGAGCCCGCTTGCCGGCCCGCTCGATGCGGGCCAGGCGGGAGGCGAACTGGCGCTGGGCGAAGTCGGTGAACTCGGCCAGCTCGAGGCCAAAGGGCATCTCCTCGTAGGCGGCGAAGAGCTCGCCGATCACCCCGATGGCGGGCGGCAGCAGCTCGGTCAGGCGCCCCTCGATGGCCCGCCACACCTCCTCCCCCCCTTCCTCGGTCAACCGGGAGAGGAGGTGCACCCCGTAGGCGATGTGGCGGGACTCGTCCCGCTTGATGAGGGCCACCAGCTCCTGCATGCCGGGCAGGATGCCGGCCCGCCCCAGGGTGGCGTGGTAGCCGTGGTACCCGGTTTCCGCCAGCACCCCCTCGACGATCATGTTGTAGGTGGCCGAGGCCACGGCCTGGGCCAGCGGCGAGGGGTCGTGGCGCAGGCGGTCCATGGCCCGGGGCAGCTCCTCCTCGAAGATCACCCGCCAGGAGGGGGTGTGGTAGCGGGAGAGGTCGCCCTTCTCCCCGGCCACCTCCGCCACGAAGCGGGCAAACGCCTCGACGTGCTTGGCTTCCTCGAAGAGGAAGGCGGTGAGGAACATCTCCTCTTCGAGGCGGCCCTCCCCGGCGATGGCCTGCACCAGCGGCAGCAGGTGCACCGTCACCGCCTCCTCACCGCCCAAAAACAGGGCGGTCAGGCGCAGCAGCACGTCCCGCTCGCCCTCCCCGAGGCGCCCCCAGTCCTCCCGGTCGCGGGTGAGGTCCACCCCGGCGGGGTTCCACACCCCCAGCTCCTTGGCCTTCTGCCACAGCCGGAAGGCGGGGTGATCCACCTCGAGGCCCCCGCGCGTGCTCTTGAACCCACCCTGCGCCGCCATGCCTGCCTCCCCCCGCCATTGTGCCTGATCCCCGGGGGGAGGCCGGGACGTCTCACCGGGACATCCCACTTTCGAGGGATTGACGAGAGAGAGAGAGAGTCCCCACGTGGGGGTGCTGACTATCCACCACCTGCAGGGAAGCGGACCGACTCGATCCCCGGCGCCGGTGGTTGCGCTCCTCTCCACGTGCAGTACGATGGCGCTCGAACCAGAAGTGGAGGCGCGAGGGTCTTCGAATGCGGTTATTACCGTCTCTACCTCACCAGCTGTTAGCCGCCCTCGCCATCCTTTGGCCGGCGCGGGCGGCCGAGCCCCCGACCTGGGGTCCCCCGCCCGCCGAGCTGGCGACCTTGCTCGACGCCCTGCAGCCCCCGGGCGGCGACGGCTCCGGTGCGGCGGCGCAGCGACCGCGCTGCGTGGTGGGCGAGGCAGACCGTTCGAGCTGGGTGTTCGTCCCCATCGCCGGAAGGCTGTGGCGGCTCGGCCCCCAGGGCACGACCAGCCTGTCGCTGGGGTTCGCCCCCACCGACCCCGGCCACGTCACCGCCGTGGCACCCCTGGGCGAGGGGGGAGTCCTGCTGGCCACCGGCGATGCCGCCGGCGGCGCCCTCTGGCGGGCCGAGGGCGGCCGCTTCACCAGGCTCATCGCGCTGCCTTTCCCCCCCGGCGCCCTGGCAGTCTGGGGGGAGCGGGTGGCGGTGGCCGGGCACCCCCTGCCTCCCTCGCCGCCGGCTGCCTCCGGCCAGGCGGAGATCGGCCGACGGGAGGATCCTTTCCTCCCCTCCTGCGGTGTCCCGCCAGGGGGTGACACCGGCCGCTTCGGCGCCGTCCTGGCGGTGGCGCTGGCGGACGGGGCAGTGGTTTCCTCCTTCACGCCCCCGGCGGCCTGGGTGGCCGGCGAGTGCCGCCGCGTCCGGGGGGCGCTCGAGCAGCTTTCTCACGAGCTCAAGGTGTCCCGACAGCTGCGTCGGCCGCTGCGTCTGCCCTCCACCCTGCCGTGCGTCCCCCGCCTGGGGGCGCTACCCGAGGAGGAGGAGTGTCGCGTCGCCTGGTCGCAGCTCCTCCTGACCTCCCTGCCTGGCGGCGACCTGGCGGTCACCCAGGCCTTCAGCGGCGCCGTCACCGTGCTGGACCGCACCATGGCACCCACCTGGACGGGCACCCTCCCCGGGGTGAGTCCCGCCGGGCCCTCGCCCGAGGACGTGGCAGCCTTGCCCACCACTGTCTCGGGGGAACCAGCTCCACGGAGGGTCCCTTCCACCGTGGTCCACCCCGCGCTCCGCCCCCAGGTGCTGGCCCAGACCTCCCGCGGCCGGACCCTCTACGCCCTCGTTCGGCGGGCGGGG
>JABRVY010000172.1:0-3101 GCA_039961755.1 Acidobacteriota bacterium
GGGACAGCTCCTCCCCCCGCTGGTGCACCTCCTCCACCCCCAGGTACACCCCCGGGCAGAGGCGAGAGTTGAGCTGCACCTCCCGCTCGCACATGGCGCGGCGCCGCTCGAGCGTGGTGTAGTCGAGAAAGCCGAAGTCCACGGGTTTCTTGAGCTTGTAGACGAACTCGTCGGTGAGAAAGAGCCAGGAGATGTGTGTCTGCAGCACCTGCACGCTGCTGGTGGGATACGGGTAGAAGGTCGGGTCGGACAGCCGCTCCACGAGCTTGGCGGTGAGGGTCATGCGCTGGCTCCGGCGTGATTATAAGGAGGGAGGAAACCACACCGGCCCGCACCTCCCGGTGGAGGGTCAGGATTGGCCTTTCGACCTCCTGGCGGGAGGCTCCTTCCTGCCGGAGGTGCCGAGGGCCAGTTCGAGCAGCTCGGGCAACCGCGGAAAGAAGGCCGAACGGGGCAGGGCCACGGCCCCCGCAGCCCGCGCCGCCGCCAGCACTGGCCCCTCCACGTGGGGACCGAAGGCCAGCACCACCACACCCTCCCGGCACAGCGTGGCCAGTCGGGAGGCAGCAGCCTCACCCAGCTCGGCGAGGTCCACCACCAGCACGCCGCAGTCGGTCTGCCGGGCCTCCTCGGGCTGGCGCACCGCCACCGGCACGGCGCCGGCGCCCTTGACCGCCACCTCCACCGGCACGAAGAGAAAGAGGTTGGGCACGCAGATGGCGACCCGGCCCGGGTGGTCGCGGGAGCGGGCCGTTCCCCCCGACGGTGTCGCCGACCGTTGCTCCCCCCGTTTCCTAGCCACGCAATGCCTCCACGGCGCGGTCGGGGTGGTTGGTGGTGATGGAGGCCACCCCCATCCTGGCCAGCTCCACCATCCGCGCTCTCCGGTTCACCGTCCAGGGGTGCAGCGGCACGCCGTGCCCCAGCAGCCGCTCCACCAGGGGATGGTGGGGAGACAGCTCGAGCCCGGTGACGGGATGAGCCGGCACCTCGTTCACCACCCAGGAGCGGGGCAGCCGCGGCGCCAGGCACTGAAAGAAACCCAGGATGGTACGGGAGGACGAGAGAATTCGGGTGGTTGCCGAGCGCGGCTCCAGAAGGCGCAGCAAGGGGTCTACCAGCCGGGTGAGGGAGGCGAAGGGCAAGGGCTTGACCTCGACGTACAACCAGGCCGCCGGCGGCAGCAGATCCACCACCGCGGCCAGGGTGGGTACTGCGGCGCTCCGGAGATCCGCCAGAGGCCAGCTGGATACCGGCCGCCCGCCGCGGCTGCGGTCGTGGTGACACACCCACACCCCCTCAACCGACGGGCGCACGTCCACCTCCACCCCGTCGGCACCGGCATCCAGGGCGGCCTGGATCCCGGCCAGGGAGTTGTCGGGGAACCGGGCGGGAAAGCCCCGGTGCCCGATGATCAGGGGTCGACCCCAGGGGTTTGCCGACGAGCCTGGCCGCGATCCGATCATCGAGTCAGGCGCGGATGGCGTACCCGCCATCCACCAGGATGGTTTGCCCGTGAATCATGGAGGCGAACTCGGTACACAGGAACACCACGGCGTTGGCCACGTCCTGGGGCGTGATGAGCCGCCCGGCCGGGGTGCGGCGGCGGGATTCCTCCAGGAGGTCGTCCCGGTTGGGAAAGTGCTTCAGCGCATCGGTATCCACCGTCCCGGCGGAGACGGCGTTGACCCGCACTCCGCGGGGCGCCAGCTCGGCGGCCAGGTGACGCACCATCGACTCCAGCGCTGCCTTGGAGGCCCCCACCAGGGTGTAGTTGGGGATCGCCCGCACCGCCCCCAGAGAGGACACCGCCACGATGATCTTCTCACCCGAGGAGGGCAGCTTGACGAAGTGCTGCGCCAGAGGCAGCAGCGCCGCGGCGTTGATCTCCATGGTCCACTGAAAGTGGTGTAAGGTCAGCTCCTCGACCGGCTTGAGCACGCCCGAGGCGGCGTTGGACACGAGGATGTCGAGACCTCCCCAGGCCTGCTCGATCTCCCGAAACATCTCCGCCACGTGGGCGGGGTTGGCCACGTTCCCCTTGACCACCAGGCAGCGAGCTCCCCGCTTTTCGATCTCGCCGCGAACCTCTTCGGCGGCGGCGCGATGGCGAAAGAAGTTGATCGCCACGTCCACCTTGAAGTCCGCCAGGGACAGGGCAATGGCTCGCCCGATGCCGCGCGAGGCACCGGTCACCAGGGCGCGTTTGCCGCGCAATCGCAGATCCATACGCGAAAGAGCCTCCTTCCACCGCACCATACCTTAGATTTCGTCTCATCGGCAATCCCTTGGCGGCGGGTGATATACTTCGCCTCCCCCGGCCCCGGGCCGGGGAGGAGGTCGTCGTCATGCTAGTCGTCGCCACCGAGCTGAGGGCCGGCTACGTTATCGTGCACAACGGTCAGCTGCACCGGGTCTTGAACGTGGTGCACGTCACCCCCGGAAACTGGCGCGGGATGGTCCAGACCAAGCTGCGCAACCTGAAGACGGGCAGTCAACTGGAGCATCGTTTCCGGTCCGAGGACCGAGTCGAGAAGGCGACCTTCGACACCCAGGAAATGCAGTACCTGTACTCCGATTCCGCCGGCCACCACTTCATGAACACCGAGACGTACGAGCAGATCACCCTTTCCGACGAGGTCCTCGGCAGCGCCCTGGAGTGGATGCTGCCCGATACGGTGATCACCGTGGACTTCTACGAGGGGCAGCCGGTGGCGCTGGAGCTGCCCAACAGCGTGGTGCTGCAGGTGGTGGAGACCGATCCGCCGCTCAAGGGCGCCACCGCGGCCGGGGGATCCAAGCCGGCCAAGCTGGAAACCGGCGTGGTGGTGCAGGTGCCGCAGTTCATCGAGGCCGGAACCAGGATCGTGGTGGACACCCGCACCGGCGAGTATCTCTCCCGCGCCTGAAATCCACCTCGGGCTGCCGGTCACCCGCCCTCTAGAACAGTGCCTGCCCGGTGATGAGGAACAACGGCTTGCCGCCGTCGTCGGGCTTGGCCAGTTCGATGCGCACCACCTTCACCCGGGCCGAGCGGGTAATTTCGGCGAGCAGCCCCACCCCCACGTCCCCGCGGATGCGACCCGTGCTCCGCCCGACCC
>JABRVY010000173.1:0-1874 GCA_039961755.1 Acidobacteriota bacterium
CCCCCCCAGGCGACGCAACCCCAGACCCGCGAGGAAGAAACACCCAGAGAACGAGCGGCCGACGCCGGCAGCGCCGCGGTGCTGGAGCCGCCCCGCGAGCCGGTCCGCGAGCCGGCGCCCCCCCGGCCCGTGCTGCAAGGGCTTTCCCCCATGCGGGCCCCTTCCAGCCTGGGGGGCGTCACCCCTGACCGGCGGGGCGGGCAGGTGGACCTGGGCCCCCTCTCCTTCGACACCCAGTGGTACGACTGGGGGCCCTATGCCGCCGAGATGCTGCGCCGCATCCGCTACCACTGGCGCATCCCGGAAATCGCCATGCTGGGGGTGCAGGGGGTGGTGCGGATCCACTTCAAGATCGAGCGAGATGGCCGCGTCACGGGGCTCGAGATCCAGCGGGAGTCGCCCCATCCCCCGATGGATTTCGCGGCGCGTGACGCCATCTTGAACGCCTCTCCCCTGCCCCCCCTGCCCAAGGACCTCACCGGGGTGGAGCGGGAAGGGGTTACCATCACCTTCTTCTACAACGTCCGTCCTCCGGACGACGGGAGGTAGTCGTGTTCGATTGGCTGGTCAAGGGCGGTCCCGTCATGATCCCCCTGGCGCTGCTGTCCATCGTCGCTCTGGCGATCATCTTCGAGCGGTTGTGGGCGTTGCGCCCGGCGCGCTTTCTCGACCCGGCGCAGGTGGCAGTGTTGTCGGAACTGCTCGCCGCCCGAGATTTCGGCCGCGCCGCCGCCTACTGCCGCGACCACGAGGGGCCCTTCGTCACCCTGGTCGCCACCCTCATCGAGAACCGCAACGCCCCCTACGAGGAGCTGCGGGAACTCCTCGAGGACACCGGCCGGCATCAGCTGAGGCAGCTGCAGCGGGGTTTGCCGGCGCTGTCCACGGTGGTCTCGGCCGCCCCCTTGCTGGGGCTGCTGGGCACCGTGCTGGGCATGATCAAGGTCTTCGAGAGTGTCTCCCTCACCGGCGCGGTGCGCGGCGAGCAGCTCTCCGCCGGCATTGCCACCGCCCTCATCACCACCGCCACCGGGCTGGTGATCGCCATCCCCGCCCTCTTCCTGCACTCCTACCTGGAGAGCCGGGCGGACGAGCTGCTGCACGCCATCGAGGCCCGCACCATCGAGCTCGCCCACCTGGCGCGGCGCGGCCGGGAGGAGGGCGCCGCATGAGGTTTTCCCGCTCCGCCCGCCGCCCCCCGCGCATCGACATCTCTCCGCTGGTGGACGTGGTGTTTCAGCTCCTCCTCTTTTACGCCGTGACCACCCAGTTCGTGGCGGAGGAGCGGCTCAAGCTGCTGCTCCCCGAGGCCCGCACCGCCGAGCAGCAGACCGGCGAGCGGCCCAAGGTGGCCGAGGTCCTGGTCACCGCCGACGGCCGCATCCTGGTGGAGGGACGCGACGTGCCCGAGCCCCTGCTGGAGCAGGAGATCCGCCGCGTGGTGGGGGCCTCGCCGGAGCGCGCCCTGACCATTCGCGGTGATCGCGGCGCCAACTACGGCGCCGTGATCCGCGTGCTGGACATCGCCCGCCAGGTGGGGGCCCGCTCCATCAACATGTCCGCGGTCAAGCCGCCCAGCCGCACGGGCGAGGAGTGACGCGCCCCGCCCCGAACACCGGCACGGGCAAGGACACGGGCACGGGCGGTGTCAGTGCCTGTGCCTGTGCCGATGCCGGTGTCAGTGTCGGTGACGGTGACCGAGTCCGTGCCTGTGCCAGTGCCAGTGCCGGTGTCAGTGCCCGCGGGGGGCGAGCCGGTTTCCTCCCGTTCGTTCTCCCGCAAAGGCGATAGCCGCGGGTCGGCCGGCGTCAAGGGCTGCTGCCGCCCTGCGGGCGGTCGCTGGCGCGACCCTTGACCCCGGCCTTTCCGGCGGC
>JABRVY010000174.1:0-1463 GCA_039961755.1 Acidobacteriota bacterium
ATCAAGGGGAGGGGCTCCCCCGCCGCCTCTCCGCGGCGGACCGCCGCCGCGGTGGCGAGGTCGCGGCGCGCGGCCGACAGGCGCGCCGCCAGCCCTGCTTCGACCTGCCTGGCCTCCTCCAGCTCCCGGGCGCTCACCGCTTCCACCTCCCGCAGCGCCTCCAGCCGCCGCAGGCGGCTCGAGGCGGCGGCATGGTGCCCCACGAGCTCCACCACCGCCGCCTCCAGTTCGGCCAGGCTGCGCTCGGGCGCCACCCGGGGCGTCACCGCCATCACCTCCTCGCCGCGGTGCACTGGCTGCCCAACGAACGGCCAGCGGCGGGCGGTCACCACGCCGTCCACGGGGGAGGTGAGCTCCACCTCGTGGCCCGCCGCCGGGCCGGTGACCGCCGGGCCGCGCACGACCCGGGGCAGCCGGCCCACGGCGGCCCGGGCGGTGGCGAAGGGGGTGCGCCACTGCTGCTCCTTGAGGAAGGTGATTTCCCCCCGTTCCCCATGCCCCTCACCTTCAGGCCCGCCGGCGTAGGGGGCCAGCCGCACCGGGCCCGCCGGCAGCACCTCCGGCCCCGAGGGGCCCTGCACCGAAAACTCCAGCTGCCCCTCCCTGGCAGCCGGGAGGGGGAACGAGAGCCGGAAGACCCCCGGCCGTTGCAGGTGTCCCCTCCCTCCCGCGGTGGTGCCTGAAGTGCTTCGGAACCTCACCTCCACCTTCCCCTCGGCGAGGGGGGCAAAGCCGTCCAGCACGGTGACGTGCACCACCCACGGCGGGTCCTGCTCCGCCATGGACACGTCCACCTCGGCGAAGATCTCGTAATGTTCCCCCCAGACGGTGACCGACCAGGGGTCGGCGGGGGCGGCCACCGGGGGGGCCCCCCGCCCGCAGGCCAGCGTCAGCGCCACCGCCGCACCCAGGAGCCGATACTTCCGGCCTCCGGCGGTCATGGCTGACCTCCCAGGGGAAGCTCTCGCCCGCAGGTCTGCTCCAGCTCCCGGTGTGCGGCCAGGGCCCTTCCGTGGGCCTCGACCGCGCCGCGCCGCAGCTCGAAAGCCGCCCGCAGGGTGTCCAGCAGGTCGGTCACGCCAGACTCTCCCGCCGCGAAGGAGGCCACCGCCGCCGTCACCATGGGCTCGGCGTCGGTGGTGGCGGTGGTGGCTGCCGCGGCGGTGGCACGCAGGGTTCCATAGACCTCTCGAGCGCTGGCCAGCTCTGCCTCGGCACGGGCGCGGCCAAGCTGCAACTTTCCCTGCGCGGCCGCCAGTTCCGCCTGGGCCGCCGCCATTCCTGCCCGGGTGGGGCCGGGCAGAGGCAGGCGCCACTGCACCCCCGCCAGCACCCCCCAGTGGGCGACGCCACCCTCGTCAATCCGCTGCCAGCCGGCGGTCAGTTCGGGAAATTGAACGGCCCGCGCCGCCAGTTCGCGCTCCTGGCGGGCCTGACGGACGGCCGCCGCCAGGGCGTCGAGC
>JABRVY010000175.1:0-1632 GCA_039961755.1 Acidobacteriota bacterium
GGGAGCAATCCACGTCGCCGAACATCGTGCCCGTGCAGGCCGGCGGCGTGTACCCGGCAGGCTCCTTGGCCTTCAAGAGGAAGATGGCCATCTGCCGACGAGTGACGATCTGGTCGGGGCAGAACCGCAACGGGTTGGTACCGCATCCGGCGGTGATGCCCTTGTTGTAGAGGTCGACGATCCAGTCGGCGTTGGGGGTGGTGTCGCAGTCCACATCGGCGAAGATGGGCTGGCACACCGGCGGCGAATAGGTGTTACCGTAGCGGCCCAGCAGCAGCCACCGCGCCATATTGCCGCGCGTCATCGGGTCCTCGGGTCGGAAGTTGCCACCCACCCCGGGGGCAATTCTGGCCCCGGCCACGGCGTGGATGAACTTGTCCGCCCAGTGGCCGACCGGCACATCGTCGAACGCCTTGATGAAGCAGACGTTGACGTCGGGTACCGGAGTGGCCGAGTCATGCATGGTCATGATCTTGGCCTGATAGGTGCCCCACCGATCAGCTCCGTCGGCAATGAAGTGAGCGTCCACCAGAGAGGAGGAGTAGGGACCCACGCTGCCCGACGTAGGTGTCAACTGCAGCCATGGCGGACCACCCGCCCACGGACAGGTCCCGGTCTCGCCCGACTCCACCTGGTACATCTTCCCGTCGGTCTGGTTGGCCGCCCACAGGGCGCCGCTGCAGTCGAACTCCAGGCCGGCCCCGGAGTAATCGCCGAACCCGGCGATACCGAAGCTTCCGAGAACGTTGAAGTCGTTGCCCACATCCAGCACGTACACCAGGTTCGGTGCCGCGTTGGTCATCACGAACAGGTGATCGGTGGCGGGGTTGTACGCCAGACCCGAAATGCCGAGGCCGACGTTCTTGCTGGCCACCACCGTTCCGGAGCGGTCAAAGCGCCGGATAGTCTGGGTGTTCCAGCCGCCGACGAAGAAGGTGTCGGTCATCGGGTCGTAAGCGAGACCCCGCTCCGAGGTGGTCGCCCCGTAGCAGATCTTCTGCCCCGTGGCAGCCGGCACCGTGGGATCGATTTCGTAGATGCAGTTGTCGCCCCCCACGTTGACCTGCCACAGCTTGTTGTTCAAGGGGTCAAAGGCAAGATCCGCCGCCCACGAACCGCCAAAGGTCGCGTTGACGGTGCGCATGGTCTTGGTGCCGTTGGGCTCGTATTCGTGGTCCTTGTCGTCTCCGCCCCCGGCCGCCGGGTTCGAGGCCCACACCCGGTCGCCGATCTGATCGAAGCCGGTGCCCCACGGCAGGGTTAAGCCGGTGGCCCAGCTCTGGATGACGGCCCCGGCGGCCATGGGTGCAGCCGGTCTAGGCGCCGGCAGGTTCAGGCCACGAGCATCGGTGGCGAGCTGCGCCGGCCCCTCCGGCACCAGCGGCTGCGGCGCCTGGAACTGCGGCGCCAGGTGCGCCCAGGAGGGGTTCTGAACGGTGATGAGGAACTGGTAGTTGACCGCCAGACCGCCCTGGTTGTTGAGGTTCAGGTTCTGGTGCTCCTCCTCGGTGCGGTACAGCCGCGAGTACAGGGAGGTCGGATTGAGGGTCAGCCACCCGGTGGGGAGGGAGAAGTCGATCTGATAGGTGGTATTCGGGGGCAGGATGGCCTGCTTGACGTCGTTGCCGTAGC
>JABRVY010000176.1:0-1226 GCA_039961755.1 Acidobacteriota bacterium
CGACGTGCTGCGGGGGGTGCTGGAGCTGGTGGAGCAGGTGGTGGCCGGCCGGCCGGCCACCACCTGCTCCACCAGCTCCAGCACCCCCCGCAGCACGTCGGTAGGGGTGAACCCCACCACCGCACACCCCAGGCCGAACTCCTCCGGCAGGAAGGAGTACGCCCGCGCCCCGATGATCACCGACACGTGCCCGGGGCACAGCAGGCCGTCCAGGCGAACCTGGGGGTCGGCCGCCAGGGCGCGCAGGGGTGGGGGCATCACCTTGTGCCCGGACAGCACCAGGAAGTTCTTTACCCCCGAGGCCTCCGCCTCGGCCAGGGCGGCGGCCACGGTGGGCACGGTGGTCTCGAACCCCACCCCCAGGAACACCACCGTGAGATCCGGGCTCAGCCGCGCCAGGGCCACCGCGTCCCGGGGGGAATACACCACCCGCACCGACCCCCTCTCCGCCTGCACCTGCTCCAGGCTGCCGCTGGACGAGGGCACCCGCATGAGGTCGCCGAAGGTGCACACCAGCGTCCCCGGCCGGCGGGCCAGGGCCTCGGCGGTGTCCACGTACCCCACCGGGGTGACGCACACCGGGCAGCCGGGTCCGGAGATCAGCCGCACCTGCTCGGGCAGCAGGCGACGCAGACCAGCGGCGGAGATGGCGTGGGTGTGGGTGCCGCACACCTCCATGAAGGTGACGGCGCGGGGCAGCCGCTCCGCCGCCCGGCGGATCTGCCGCACCAGCCCCCGCACCGCCGCCGGGTCACCGTACCCGTCGGCCCTCACTGGGGCACCTCGGCGTCCGCCACCTGCCTGAGCAGCTCCAGGGCGATGCGCGCCTCCTCCTCGTCGATCCCCCCGATGGCGTAGCCGGCGTGGATCAAGAGCCAGTCCCCCACCTGCGCCTCGGGGTGGAGCATGAGCGACACCTCCCGCTGCACCCCCTCCGCCTCCACGAGACCGGAAAACTCATCCCGTCGCTCGATCAGCCGCATGGGAACCGCCAGGCACATGGTCACCCCCCCTTGGCCTGCCGCAGCGTGCACCGCCGCCCCTCTGCCACCGCTGCCAGGACAACCTGCCCATAGGATAACCCGCCGTCCCCCGGGGGCAACCGCCGGGGGAGGAGCACCTCGAACCCCATCGCCATCAACTCCTGGCGTAGCAGGAGTCGCAGCAGGCGATTCACCAGGCACCCGCCCCCCGCCGCCACCAGGTGATGGCCCGACCCCATCACC
>JABRVY010000177.1:0-1221 GCA_039961755.1 Acidobacteriota bacterium
CCTTTTCTGCCATGCGACGGGTGCTGCGCCTGGGCTTGCTGCTGCTGCCGCCGCCGGCGCAGGCCTCGGAGTCGGTGATGGGGACGTGCTCGTGGGCGGCGTGGCTGTGCGCTGCCGGGGGCGCCAGCATGGCCAGAACCGCCAGCGGCGGCAGCAGCAGCAAGCCCAGGCGCAGCACCCGTCGCATGGCAGAAAAGGTAGGGCGGGTGGGCGGAAAGATCAAGGTTACGCCTCGGCCGGCGCATCCTCGGCCAGGTGTCCGAGGGCGATCATCTTGCGCCGCCACGCCGCCTCCCGCAGCAGATCGAGGCGCCGGCGCTCCTGCCGCAGATTCTCCAGGCGCGCCACGAGCTCGTGGTACCTCCCCGCGTTGCCCTGGGCCTCGGCTCGGGCCAGGTCACTCTTCAACTGGCGCGCCTGCCCGCTCAGCGAGCGAATGCGGAGCAGGACGGTCATCTCCTCCTCGCTGACATACCCCACCTGACCACAGGAGGGCGCCTGGAAACCGGCGCCGGCGAGCGTGGGCAGGTGGGGAAGGGAGGGCATCACCTACGGGAAGCGCGATGAGGTGGCCGGGCATTCCCGCCGGGCATTCCCGGCGGCTGGCGGGAGGGAAGGAGAAGGAGTATCGTGCGCGTTCGATCTCGGGGTCTGATGGTCATGATCGTCCGGACCCCCGGAGGTGAGCGGGGTGGCAACAGGACGTGCCAGAGGGGGTGCGACGCTCGCGCAACGGTGGGCCTTTGGTTGGGTGCTCGTGTACGCGGTTCTGATCCTGGGGGCCGGCTTCGGAGCTCGTGACCCCTGGCCGCCGGACGAGCCGCGCTTTGCTCTCATCGCCAGGGAAATGGCCGACACGGGGAGCTGGCTCATCCCCCGCATCGCCGGCGAGCTCTACCCCGACAAGCCACCGCTGTTTTTCTGGGTGGTGGCCGGGCTGTACCGGCTCACCGGCTCGCTGCGCGTTGCCCTCTTCCTGCCGGCGTTGCTGGCGGCACTGGGAGCGCTGGTGCTGGTCCACGACCTGGCGCGCCGGCTGTGGTCGGCCAGGACCGGGGTGTACGCCGCGGCGGCGCTGACGCTCGCGGTGCAGTTCGTCGAGGAGGCGCACAGCGGGCAAATCGATGGCTTTCTCCTGGGCTGGACGACGTTGAGCCTTTATGGGTTGCTGCGCCACCTGCTGCTCGGCCCGGCGTGGGGGTGGTGGGTGGTGGGGTGGGG
>JABRVY010000178.1:0-6702 GCA_039961755.1 Acidobacteriota bacterium
CCTCCCCACCCCGTTGCCGCCGCCGAAGACGAGGCCGGCGCCCTGGTGGTGGAGCTGGCGCCCCGGTTCAAGGCGCGGGCCTTCGGGCCGGCCGCGCTGCTCCTGCTGCCCGGCAGCCTCTCCCACCCTGGCCTGAGCGTCCCCCTGGGCGGCTACGCCAGCGTTCGGGCGGTGGCCGATCGCCTCACTCGGCTGCCCGTAGGCCGGGCGACCGTGAAACGGCGGGGCAGCGCGGTGCGGGTGAGGATCGAGCCCCCCCTGCTGCTCGGCGAGCAGAGGGTTTACCTCAAGCTGGAGCGCCTCTTCGGCTTCTTCGACGAGGCCGGGTGGGTGCGCTTTGACCGGCCCTAGAAAGACGGCGAGCCTGCTGCCCGGGACGGACCAGCGCCGCGACCGTGCGTTCGCCGGGTCGGGTGAGGCCTTGCCCGCCCGTCCCTGACCTGGCCAGGAGCCGGCCGACAACCTCATGCCAGCGCCTGCGGCGGGGCCCTCGCCCCCCTGGCGGCGAGGGCCCCTGCCTCGCCGGAGCGACCTGCAGCTTGACGGTTCGGCGGCTGATGCGTACCATCCCATGTGAATTTGGGCACGAGGGGGGATGGATGACCGCCCAGTACATCCCAGTCATCATGGCCTTCACCTTTGCCGCTGTGGTCGCCACCACCTTCGTGGTGGCCTCCAAGCTTTTGGGGCGGGGGCAGTTGCAGCCCCAGCGCAAGCTCGAGACCTACGAGAGCGGCATGCCGCTGCTGGATGCCTCGCGCAAACGAGTGTCGATCAAGTTCTTCGTGGTGGCCATGGTGTTCATCATCTTTGATCTCGAGGTGGCGTTCCTCTTCCCAGTGGCGGTGGCGGCGCGGGGCCTGCTCGCCGAGGGGAATTCCATCGTGCTCTTCGAGGTGCTGGCCTTCCTGCTGATTCTGGCCATCGGCTACGTCTACCTGTGGCGGGCCGGTGCCTTCGACTGGGCGCGCAGCGGGAGCAAGTCATGAGTACCGCGGCCATCCACGCCGTACCCGCCGAACAACTCACCCACGTCACTTTCGATGCCACGATGGAGGAGCGCATCGCCGAGCTGCTCACCCACTACCCCACCCGGCGGGCGGCGCTGCTGCCCGTCCTGTGGCTGTGCCAGGAGCGCTACGGCTGGATCGCCCCCGGGGTGATCGAGGCGGTGGCCGCCCGACTGGGGGAGAGCCCGGCGTTCGTGCAGGGCGTGGTGACGTTTTACACCATGTTCTACACCTCCCCACCCGCCCGCTACGTGCTGCAGGTGTGCGAGACCCTCTCCTGCGCCGTGTGCGGCGGCCGGGAACTGCTGGAGCACCTCAAGACACGGCTGGGCATCGACCTGGGGGAGCGCACCCCGGACGGCACGTTCCAGCTCATCGGGGTGCAGTGCCTGGGGGCGTGCGGCTCCGCCCCGGTGGTGCAGATCAACGACGACTACTACGAGAACCTCACCATCGAGCAGCTCGACGCCCTGCTGGACGAGCTGTCGCAGGGAAAGGAAGCGTGAGCATGGAGCCGATCCTGCTGCGCGCCCGCGGCGTGCCCGACTCCCGCCATATCGACACCTACCTGGCCGCGGGCGGCTACGAGGGCCTGAAGAAGGCCCTCACCATGGACCCGGACGCGGTGACCAAGGAGGTGCTGGATTCCGAACTGCGCGGCCGCGGCGGAGCGGGCTTTCCCACCGGCCGCAAGTGGACCTTCGTGCCGAAGGATCACCCTGGCCCCAAGTATCTGATCTGCAACGCCGACGAATCCGAGCCGGGGACCTTCAAGGACCGCGAGATCATCGAGTACGACCCCCACCTGCTGCTGGAGGGGATCGCCATCGCCTCCTACGCCATCCGCGCCAACACCGCCTACATCTACATCCGCGGCGAGTTCGTGCGGTGGGCGAGGATCCTCGAGACGGCGATCGCCGAGGCGCGCCAGCGGGGCATCCTCGGGGCCTCGGTGATGGCCAGCAACTATCGCCTGGACGTTTGGGTGCATCGCGGGGCCGGAGCCTACATCTGCGGGGAGGAAACCTCCCTCATCGAGTCGCTGGAGGGCAAGCGCGGCTTCCCGCGCCTGAAGCCCCCCTTCCCCGCGGTCGTGGGCGTATTCGGCAAACCCACGGTGGTCAACAACGTGGAAACCCTGGCCTGCGTGCCCTCCATCCTCACCCGCGGCGCCGCCTGGTTTGCCTCCATCGGCCGGCCTCGCAACACCGGCCCCAAGCTGTACTGCGTCTCCGGCCACGTGCGCCGCCCGGGGGTGTACGAGCTGCCCATGGGGGTGACGTTCCGCGAGATCATCGAGGAGCACTGCGGCGGCATCCGCGATGGCCACACCCTGAAGGCGTTCTTCCCCGGGGGTTCCTCGGCGCCGGTGATGACCCCCGACCAGATCGACGTCAAGGCCGACTTCGACGCCTGCGCCGAGGCCGGCTCCATGCTGGGCTCGGGTGGGGTCATCGTGCTGGACGACAGCGTCGACATGGTGGAGGCGGCTGCCAACCTGGCTCACTTTTACGCCCACGAGTCCTGCGGCCAGTGCACCCCCTGCCGCGAGGGCTCCGACTGGGCCATGGACATCCTGGATCGCATCCTGGAGGGGCACGGGCGGCGCGAGGATCCGGCCACCCTGCTGCGAATTTGCCAGTACGCCTCCCAGGGGATGACCATCTGCCCGCTCGGGGACGCCTTCGCCTTGCCCATCTCGTCCATCGTCAAGAAGTTCCCCCACGAGTTCGAGCGCCACATCGCGGCGGCGACCCCGCGTCCACCGAAGAAACTGCCGGTGCTGCCCTGGGCCGGGCCCCGCCCCGGCTTCGACGGCCAATAGGAGAGCCTGAGGATGCCCAAAGTCACCATCGACGGGACGGTCGTGGAGGTGCCCGCCGGGACCAACCTCATCGAGGCGGCCCGCCAGGCCGGGGTGGACATCCCGTACTTCTGTTATCACCCCTACCTGTCCATCGTCGGCCAGTGCCGCATCTGCATGGTGGAAATCGAGGGGGCGCCGCGCCTGGCCATTGCCTGCGCCACGCCGGTCACCGACGGCATGGTGGTGAAGTCCGAGACTTCGGCCCGGGTGAAGGAGGCCCGGGACGCGGTGATGGAGTTCCTCCTCGCCAACCACCCGCTGGACTGCCCGGTGTGCGACCAGGCGGGAGAGTGCCTGCTGCAGGACCACTCCTTCACCGAGGGGCGGGACACCACCCACATGGTGGAGACCCGCCGCACCTTCCCGGGGCTGGAGCGGCGTCTGCTGGGCCCCCACATCGTCCAGAACCAGAACCGCTGCATCCACTGCTCCCGCTGCATCCGCTTCACCCAGGAGATCTCCGAGACCGCCGCACTGACCTACAAGTCCCGGGGCAACCACGCCTTCATCGATACCTTCGACGGGCAGCCCTTCACCGACCCGTTTTCCGCCTGCACCGCCGACGTCTGCCCGGTGGGTGCCCTGACCATTCGCGAGTTCCGTTTTCGCAAGCGGGCCTGGAAGCTGCGCTCCACGCCGTCGGTGTGCCCGGGCTGCTCCATCGGCTGCAACCTGTGGATCGACCACCACGAGCGCACGGTGTACCGTTTCACCCCGCGGGAGAATCCCGCCATCAACGCCACCTGGCTATGCGACTGGGGCCGTTTCCTGCCCGAGTCCCTCAACGAGGCCCACTGCCTGCACCCGCTCCACCGGGTGGAAGGCCAGCTGCACCAGGTCTCGTGGGGGGAGGCGGTGCGCGCGCTCGCTCTGGACGTGAGCGCGGCGCGCACGCTGCGCGTCGTCGCCTCCGCCAACCTCTCCAACGAGACGCTGTTTTTGGCCCGCGAGCTGTTCGTCCGCCACCTCAAGGGAGAGCTGGTGGTGCCAGTCCACCCCGGCGAACCCCGGCGCATGAAGAACGGTAAAGGGGAGTGGCTCTCCTCCCGCGACGCCCACCCCAACAGCGAGGGGGCGCGGCGACTGGGGCTCGAACTGGTGGACGGCGAGCGCCTGGCCCGCTTCCTCTATGGGGCTGCCGACCTTACCGTCATCCTCGACCCCACCGCACATCCCTACCTTTCCACGGCCGAGGCCTTGCAGCTACTGAGAGTAAGCCCCACCCTCTCCCTGGCCCGCACCAACCACCCCACCGCCGAGGTGGCCTCCTGGCTGCTCCCCGTGGCCTCCCTGGCCTCCGACGAGGGGACCTTCACCGCCTCGGGCGGCCACGTGCAGCGCTTCCAGCCCGCCTTCGCCCCTGCCGGGGAGGCCCGACCGGCATGGCAGATCCTGCAACTGCTGGCGCGGGCCATGGGGGTGAGCGCCCTCGACCTGGACACTCCCGCCGCGGTGTTTGCCGCCATGGCCGCCAGGGAGAAGGGGTTCTCGGGTCTGGAGTGGGAGCGCCTGGGCGACGGGGGCCACAGCACCTACAGGGAGCACCAGCATGTGGGCTGAACTTGCCATCACCGCCGCCAAGCTCCTCGCCGTCGCCACCGTCCTGCTCACCTGCGTGCCCATCATGGTGTGGGTGGAGCGGCGGGGCGCGGCGTTCATCCAGGATCGACTGGGACCCAACCGGGTGGGCCCCATGGGGTTACTGCAGCCCGTCATCGACGCGGTGAAGCTGTTCTTCAAGGAGGATCTCACCCCCGGGGGCGTCAACCCCATCCTCTACACCCTCGCCCCCATGGTGTCCATGTTCGTGGCGCTGGTGACCTTCATCGTCATCCCCTTCTCCGCCGACGCCGGGGTGGAGGTGTTCGGCGTGCCGCTGAAGGGCATCCACGTCGCCCCCGACCTCGGGGTCGGCGTGCTGTACCTGCTGGCCATCTCTTCCCTGGGGGTGTACGGCATCGTGCTGGCGGGGTGGTCCTCCAACAACAAGTACTCCCTGCTGGGTGGCCTGCGGTCGTCGGCCCAGCTGCTCTCCTACGAGCTCTCCCTCACCATGTCCGTGCTGGGGGTGATTTTGGTGTCGGGCACCCTGAACCTGCAGGAGGTGATCGCCCGGCAGGGGCCGGAGATCTGGAAGTGGCACGCGGTCACCCAGCCCATCGGCTTCATCGTCTTCCTGGTGGCCGCCTTCGCCGAAACCAACCGCCTGCCCTTCGACCTGGCGGAGGCGGAAACCGAGCTGGTGGCCGGTTACCACGTGGAGTACTCCTCCATGCGCTTCGCCTCCTTCTTCATGAGCGAGTACATCAACATCGTCACCATCTCGGCGCTGACGGTGACGCTGTTTCTGGGCGGCTGGCAGGTGCCGTGGCTGACCGCCACCTTGAGCGGGTGGCCGCTCGTGCTGGTGTCGGCGGGCGCCTTCGCCGCCAAGGTGGCCTTCCTGCTCTGGCTGTTCGTGTGGGTGCGCTGGTCGCTGCCCCGCTTCCGCTACGACCAGCTCATGCAGCTGGGCTGGAAGGGATTGCTGCCGCTGGCCGCCCTCAACCTGCTGATCGTGGGGGTGGCCATGGGGCAGGGGTGGCTGTGATGCGCGCCGTCCCCGCTCACTCCGGAGGAGGTGGCTGATGGAGCTGGCCGTCTTTTTCGCGGCGGCGGTGGTGGCGGTGGCAACCGGCGTCGTCGCCGTTGCTCACCGCAACCCCGTCGTCAACGTCATGTCGCTGGTGGTGACGTTCTTTTGCGTCGCCGTGTGCTACGCCCTGCTGGCCGCCCCGTTTCTCGCCGCCGCGCAAATCCTGGTGTACGCCGGCGCCATCCTGGTGCTGTTCCTGTTCGTGGTGATGCTGCTGAACGCCCCCCTCGCCGAGAGCGACCAGCCGCGCAAGCTGCAGCGCATCTTCGGCCTGGCCGCGGCGGCCCTGGTGGGACTGGGTGGGGCGGCGCTGGCGGTGGTGGCCATCCCGGGGGCGGGTGAACCGGTGGCCGAGGGAACGGCGGCGGCCATCGGCCGCCTGCTGGTGGGACCCCACCTCTTGGCCTTCGAGCTGGTGTCGGTGCTGCTCCTGGCCGCCCTGGTGGGAGCCATGGTGCTGGTCAAGAGGAAGGCCTGAAAGATGAGCGTGCCCACCACCCACTTCGTCACCCTGGCGGCGGTCCTGTTCGCCGTCGGTGCCGGCGGCGTGTTGCTGCGCCGCAGCGGCATCTCCACCCTGCTGGGCATCGAGCTGATGCTCAACGCCGTCAACCTCACCCTGGTGGCCTTCGCCCGTCAGCACGGCGACCTCCACGGACAGGTGTTCGTCTTCTTCATCATGGCGGTGGCCGCCGCCGAGGTGGCGGTGGGGCTCGCCCTGCTGGTGGCCATCTTCCGGCACCAGCAGTCCATCGACGTGGACCGTCTCAACGTCTTGCGCTGGTAGGAGGTGGAGATGCTCGACGCCCTCTGGCTCGTCCCCGTTCTCCCCCTTGCCGGCGCGCTGCTGCTGCTGGCCGGCGCCCAGCGCTTCCACCACCGCACCACCGCCATCGTCGGCGTGGGTTCCGTGGGGCTGTCCCTCCTCGTGGCCCTGGGGGCCCTCGTCCAGTTCGCCGCGCTGCCCGAGAAGATGTTCATCCAGAAGCTGTTCAGCTGGATCGCGGCGGGCGAGGTGACGCTGGACTTTACCCTGCGGCTGGATCCGCTGTCGGCGGTGATGCTGTTCTTCGTCACCTTCGTGGGGTTCTTGATCCACGTCTACTCGGTGGGGTACATGCACGGCGAGGGGGAGCGGGCCTTTGCCCGCTACTTCGCCTACCTGAATCTCTTCATGTTCGCCATGCTCA
>JABRVY010000179.1:0-14536 GCA_039961755.1 Acidobacteriota bacterium
CCCTTGGCCACCGCCTCCCCGATCCAGCGCTCCACCCGCCTGGCCTCCCCCTCGTTGATCATCGGGCCCATGTCGGTGGCCTCGTCCAGCTTGTTGCCGATGCGGTACGTGCGGGTCAGCTCCACCATCCGCTCGCGGAACTCCTGGTAGACACTGGCGTGCACGTAGATGCGCTGCACCCCGATGCAGTTCTGCCCGGCGGCCCAGAAGGCCCCCGACACGCAGCTCTCCGCTGCCCAGGGGATGTCGGCATCCTTCCACACAACAACCGGCGAGTTGGAGCCCAGCTCCATGCCGATCTTCTTGAGGCCGGCCAGCTTGCTGATACGCAGCCCGGCCTCCACGCCGCCCGTGAAGGAGATCATCCGCGGCCGCGGGTCGGCCACCAGGGCGTCGCCGATCTCGCCGCCGTAGCCGGTGATGGTCTGCAGCACCTGGGGGGGCAACCCCGCCTCCAGCAGCGCCTCGGTGAGCTTCAGGGCCGACAGGGGGGTGACGGTGGCGGGCTTCAAGATCACGCTGTTGCCGGCGGCGATGGCCGGCCCCAGCTTGTGCGCCACCAGGTTTAAGGGGTCGTTGAAGGGGGTGATGGCCACCACGATACCGATGGGCTGCCGCTCCCAGAAGCCCCGCCGCTGCTCTCCCCCGGGGAAGGAGTCGAAGGGGATGGTCTCCCCCAGAAGGCGCTTGGCCTCCTCGGCGGAGACGGTCAGGGTGTTGGTGCAGCGCCGCGCCTCCTTGCGCGCCTCGCGGATGGTCTTGGAGCCCTCCCGGGCGATGGTGCGGGCGAACTCCTCCAGGTTTTCCGCCACGATCTGCGCCGCCCGGTAGAGGATCTGCGCCCGCTGGAAGGTGGTCAGGGCGCGGCACACCCTGAACCCCTCCTCGGCCGACGCCATGGCCGTTTCCACGTCCTCCCGGCTGGCGGCGGGAACGGTGTCGATGAGGGAGTTGTCGAAGGGATCCCGGACCTCGATGACGCGGTCCCGGTCCACCCACTGGCCGGCGAGGAACATCTTCATCGCTGCCTCCTCCAGATGTGCAGCAGGTCGTTGAGCATGGCGTAGCCGGTGGGGCGCCGTCCGGCCCCCGGGCCGACGATGGTCACCTCCCCCAGGGCCGCGGTGGTGAAGGTGACGGCGTTGGTGGCCCCGCTCACCCCGGCCAGGGGGTGGGTGAGGGGCACCAGCTGGGGCGACACCTGGGCGCGCACCTCTCCGCTCTCCCGCCACACCCGGCCGATGAGCTTGTACCGCTGCCCCTCGGCCCGGGCGCGGGCGATGTCCTCGGGGGTGATGCCGGTGATCCCCTGGCAGGGGGAGTCGGTGGGCCTGAGGTGCGCCCCGAACACCACGTTGGCCAGGATGGTCACCTTGGCCAGGGCGTCGTACCCCAGCACGTCGGCGTCGGGGACCGCCTCGGCGTAGCCCAGCTGCTGCGCCTGGGTCAGCGCCTCGGCGTAGGGCAGCCCCTCCTCCATGCGGGTCAGGATGTAGTTGGTGGTGCCGTTCAGGATCCCCGCCACCGCCTGGATGCCGCTGCCGGCCAGGCACTCCCGCCGCAGGTTGAGCAGGGGGGTGCCGGCCATCACCGTGCCCTCGAAGAGGAACTGCACCCCCTGCTCCCGGGCCAGGGCCGCCAGCTCGTGGTAGTGCAGGGCCAGCGGTCCCTTGTTGGTGGTCACCACGTGCATCCCCCGCTGGAGGGCGGCGCGCAGGTGGCTGCTGGCCGGCTCTCCGGTCTGGATGTCGGTCCAGGTCGCCTCGGCCAGTACCTGGGCGTCGGCGCGGGCGATCATGGTGGGGGCGTCCCAGTCGCACCCGCCGGGCAGGGTGGCCAGGGAAACCCCGCCCCGGGCCGCCTCCAGGGCGGCCGGGAGGTCGATCCCCTCGGGCCGGTAGCAGCTTCCCTTGTGGGCGTCGGCGATGCCCACCACGGTGGGGGCAAAGCCGTACTCGGCGGCCAGCTGCTCCCGCCGCTCGAGGAGCAGCTCCGCCAGGCCCTGCCCCACCACACCGAAACCAACCAGGAGAATCTTCATCGTCTCCTCCTCAGCCGAGCCTGGCGAACGCCTGGTCCAGGTCGGCGATGATGTCTTCCGAGTGCTCCCCCCCCACGCACAGCCGCACCATGGTGGGGGGGATGCCGGCCAGCTGGCGCCCCTCCTCCCCCTGCTGCTGATGGGTGGAGATGGCCGGGATGGTGGCCACCGACTTCACCCGCCCCAGGTCGGTGGCGCGCCAGATGCGCTGCAGGCCGTCGAAGAAGACCCGGGTGTCCGCCGCCGTGCCGTTCACGGTGAAGGAGAGGAGGTGGCCGAAGGCTGGGGTGCCGTCGTCCACCAGCTGCATGTAGCGACTGGCCAGGGGGTGCAGGGGGTGCGACGGCAGCCCCAGGTAATCCACCCGCGCCACCCGGGGGTGGGTGGCCAGGTGCTCCGCCACTGCCAGGGCGTTGGCCGACATGTGGGCCACCTTCACCCGCAGCATGCGCAGCTCGTTCAAGAGCATGAACGCCGACAGCGCCGACAGGCACGGCCCCGAGTCGCGGAAGGGCCACAGCTTCAGCCAGGTGGCGTAGTCGGTCCGGGCCTCGTCGGCCAGGTGCCGGCTGGTGAGGTCGTGGCGGGCGATGATCGCCCCCGCCACGGTGAACCCACCGGCTCCGGCGGTCTTGGTGAGGGAGTGCACCACGATGTCCGCCCCCCAGGCCAGGGGACGCAGCAGGGCGGGTGTGGCGATGGTGGCGTCCACGATCAGGGGGATGCCGTGGCTGTGCGCCAGCTCCGCCACCGCGGCGATGTCCAGGCAGGCCTGCTGGGGGTTGGAAGGCATCTCGGCGTAGAGGAAGCGGGTGTCCTCGTCGATGTGCTCCCGCCACGCCTCCAGCTCCCAGGGCTCCCGCACCCAGCGCACCTGGGCCCCCCGCTCGGCCATGCGCACCGAAAAGAGCTGGAAGGTGCCGCCGTACACCTGGGCCGCCGAGACAAAGTTGATCCGCTCCTCCCCCTCCCGCCGCCTCGCCAGCAGCGGCTCCACCGCCTGCTTGATGGCCGCCATGCCGGAGGAGGTGGCCAGCGCCGAGGCGTCGGCCGGGCAGCCGTAGCTCTCCAGCAGCGCCAGGGTCTCCTCCAGGTAGTACACGGTGGGGTTGTGGATGCGGGAGTAACACCAGGTGGGGATGAGGTAGGCGAGCGCCGCCTCCATCTCGTCGCTGTCCCGGTACCCCTGCGAGGTGGAGGGGAACACCGGCTCGATGATCCCCCCCTGGCCGCCGGCGAGGGCCTCCTCCATGGAGTACATGCCGTGCACGGCGATGGTGTCGAACTTGCAGGCCCGCATGCGGGCCCGCTGGGCCCGCCGACGTACCAGGGCCCGATCGGCCTCCCGGACGTAGCGGGCAACTCCCTCGGGGTAGTTCGCGCTCACGGTGCGCCTCCTTCGTTCCCCCGGCCCCCCGGCCTTCTCGCTCCACCGCGGGGACACCCTGATCGTTGCGAATAAAGATAAGACAAAGAGGCGGCACTTCCAAGAGAAATCAAATTACGGTGGCAGAAATCGAAGATTCTTCGCTCGAATTCGGGTTCGTTCGCAGTATTCTTCGACTCGGCCGGTTGTCACTGCTCCGTCACCGAAGGGGTTTCGCGACCTCAGGATCGAGCGCCTGCCGGAAGTCGGCGACGAGGTCCTCGATACGCTCCACCCCGCAGGAGACCCGGATCATTCCGGGAGTGATGCCGGCTGCCACCTTCACCTCGTCGGCCACGTCGGCGTGGGTCATGGCCGCCGGGTGCTCCACCAGCGTCTCGGTGCCGCCCAGGCTGACGGCCAGGTGAGCGAGACGGAAGCGGTTCAACACCCGGAAGGCGGCGGCCTTGTCGGTGCCATCCCCCACCTCGAAGGCCATCAGGGACCCGGGACCGGAGCACTGGCGGACGAACAGCCAGTGCTGGGGGGATCCCGGTTCCAGCAGCCCCGGGTAGAGCACCCGCCCCACCGCCGGGTGAGCGGCCAGGAAGCGCGCCAGCTTTTCGGCGTTGGCCGCCTGGGCCTCCATGCGGATCTTCAGGGTCTCCAGGGAGCGCAGCATGAGCCAGGCGGTGAACGGCTCCGCCATGGTGCCCAGGATGGTGCGGAATGTCTTGATGCGAGCCAGCAGGTCGCCCCGACCCATCACCGCCCCGGCGATGAGATCCGAGTGCCCGCCGATGAACTTGGTGGCCGAGTAGAGCGACAGGTCAGCCCCGCAGGCCAGTGCGTTCTGCCACAGGGGTCCCAGGAAAGTGTTGTCTACCATGAGGATCGTTTCCCCCGGAGCGGCCGCGCTTGCCTGCCCCTCGGCGGCCGGGCGGGACAGCTCCCCTTTCAGAGCTGCCGCGGCGGCAATGTCCGTCATCAGGGTGGTGGGGTTGGCGGGGGTCTCCACGTACAGTACCCGCACGTGGCGCAGCCCCAGCGCCCTCACCCGCTCGGCGAAGCCCTCCCCGGCCTGCACCGGGATGGCACGGATGCCATAGGCGGGCAGAATGTGATTGAAGAAGAAATCCGTTCCCCCGTACACCGGGATCGAGTAGACGATCACGTCACCCGGCACGCACAGGGCCAGGATCGTCGTGGAGATGGCCGCCATCCCCGAGGCAAAGCTGGCTGCCGCCTCGGCCCGCTCCCACACCTTCAGGCGGTCCTCCAGGATCTCCAGCACCGGGTTGTTGAGCCGGGAGTAAATCAACCCCTTGGGCTGGGTGGGTCCCCCGGGATCCAGCCCGTAGGCCTGGCGGAAATACGCCTCCCCCTCCTCGGCCGAGCGGAACACGAAGGTGGACGTGAGGAAGAGCGGGGGTTTGATGGCCCCCTCAGACCACTCGGGGACGTACCCGAACCCCATCATCAACGATTCGGGAGCCAGATGGCCAGGGTTGCTATCGTGCATGGACACTCCTCACCGCCGGCAGTGGGGGACACCGCCCGCGCCGCCGGTCACGGTAGCCGCCGCCCGGGAGGCTGTCAAACCCAGGGGAAGAACGCCCTCCGGGTCATGCCGGGACTGTTCACGGTTCAAACCGTGTCCGTGCCCGTGATCGTGTCCGTGCCCGTGCCCGTGCCCGTGTCCGTGTCGGTGTCCCTGGGTGCGCGGGCCTCCGGCCCGCCCTCACGGTCGGCACGGCTTGCCACGCCCGGCCCGGTGCCCGTTCCCTTGCTCGTGTCGGTGTCCGTGTCGGTGTCGGTGTCTCCCGGGCGGCGTGGCCTCGTGGTGTTCTTCTCTGCGGGTAGCGCCCGGGGACGGTCGCTGTCAAGGGCGAGCCGGCCTTCGGCCGGTCGCCTTCGGCGCCCCTTCTGACAACGCCCGCCCCGGGCGCTTGTGGGGCGAGCATGAACACCACTCGGACCACGCCGCCCCCGTCGACCCCGAACCGTTCCCTCACCGCCCACGAACTGGCCCTCAAGGCCGCCGGGACCGCCGTCGCCCTGGCGCTCCAGCTGCCGGCCACGCTCAGGACGGTGGCAGACCAGCTTATCCGCTCCGCCTCCTCGGTGCCCCCGAATCTCGCCGAGGGAGCCGGCCGAGCAGGGCGCGACCGCCTCCACCACTGGCGCATCGCCTACGCCTCGGCGCTGGAGGCCGACAGCCACCTGCGGCTGCTGCTGGTTGCCGGTGCGGTGGACGCCGCAGCGGCACAGCGCACCCTCGACCTCCTCGACCGCGTCCGGGCGCTGACCTGGAGGCTGATCCACCCGCGCCGGTGACGGTGTCCGTGTCGGTCACTGTCACCGTGACTGGCACCGACACGGACACTGACACCGACACTGACACTCACACCGACACCGACACCGACACCGACACCGGCACTGGCACCGACACCGACACTGACCGTGCCCGTGCCCGTGCCCGTGGCCGTGACCGTGGCCGTGGCCGTACCCGTGTCCGTGACCGTGACTGTGGCAGTGACCGTGACCGTGACCGGTGTCCGCGTCCGTGACCGCGTCCGTGACCGTGTCCGTGGCCGTGACCGTCCCCTGGGTGCGCGGGCCTCTGGCCCGCTCTCACGGTCGGTGCGGGCTTGCCACGGCCAGAACGGTACCCGTGTCGGTGTCGGTGCCGGTGTCAGTGCCCGTGCCCGTGAACCTCCCGGCGGGCGCAGGCAGGCCACTCCGCCCCGGGGAGACCCTCAGGCCTGAGCCTGTCGAGCGCGAACCACCAGCACCGGGCAGGGGGCCAGGCGCACCACCTTTTCAGCCACGCTGCCCAGGAGCAGCCGCTCCACCCCGCTGCGGGAGGCGGTGGCGAGGACGATGAGGTCGCTTTCGCGCTCCTCGGCAAAGGCCACGATCTCCTGTGCGGCCCGTCCCTCGCGGACGTGGGTGGCCACGGTGAGGGAGGCGTCGGCCAGTTGGGCCAGCCGTCGCTGCATTTCGGCCTGGCAGCGCGTGCGGATCTCCGGGTGCAGCTGCAGCAGGGAGGTGACGCCGGCGGCGTAGAAAGCCGGCATGACGGTTTCCTCGATGACGTGCAGGAGGTCCAGGGAGGCCGTCCACTGGACCGCCAGATCCCGTGCGGTAGCCAGGGCAGTCTCGCTGGCGCCCGAAAAGTCAATCGGCACGAGGATGCGCTCGATGGCAGCGAGGTGGGATCCCTCCGGCCGGGTGCGGACGGTCATCACCGGGCAGGGGGCGCCACGTACCACCTCGTTGGCCACCGAACCCAGCAGCACGTGGGCCAGCCCCCGGCGGCCGTGGGTCCCCATGACGATGAGATCGGCACCGATCTCCTCCGCGTAGCCGAGGATGGCCTCGCCGGCGAAGGGCGCGCGGCGCTGTACCTGGAGGATGCGCAGGACCCCGTCGGCATGGGGCGCGATGTCCCGGGCCAGGGCCGAGGCGGCGGTGCGTTCCAGCAGGGCCTGTACCTCCTCCAGGTTGGGCAGGTGGTGGGCGGGGTTGTGGGGGTCCTCGGCGTGCAGGACCACGGCGTGCAGCACGTGCAACTCGGCGCCGAAGGAGCGAGCCACCAGCACCGCCAGCTCCAGGGCGTGGCTGGCGCACGGCGAGAAATCCGTGGGACACACCACCTTTTCCACTTTCATGGCGAGCTATCCTCCAGATCTCCACCCACGCTACGGCACTGGCCCCGCCGACGTCAAGGGCCGAAACAGGGTCAACAGGAACGAGCGCGCCGTTCGGTACACCGCCCCGCTGGGGTCGTCCCGCAGGCCAGCGACGTTGAGCACCACCGGCGCCACGACCGCCAGCCAGCGGCGCACCCTCTCCACCTCGGTCGGCTCCGCCGGGTCGGCGACCAGGAGGGGACGGCGGTAGGCGCCCGCCAGCCTTACCGTGAGGGCAGTGCCCCCGGCCAGCGGCGGGCGGGCCAGGATCAGGGTGGCGTCGCTGTCCCGCACGTTCCACTCGGTGCGCTGGCGATAGGCGGGGGAGGGGGTCTCCCGCAGGGGGTAGCGGTCGTCGATGCGCCCGTCCTTCGCCCGTCGCCCGGCGGGGCACCACCCCCCGCAGGGGATGCCCAGCTCCAGGGCCACGTCCAGGGCCGCCCGGTCCACCCCGGTCTGACCGCCGGAAACGATCGTGGACACCACGGCCGCCAGGATACCCGGACCCACGCGCAGCCCGGGAACGCTGGAGTAGGATGTCTGCCGCAGCCCCCCGGTCGGGGGACTCACCCGCAACAGCGGCCATCGCGGCCTCGAGGTTTCCCGGGCCGACGAGGAGGACGGAATGAAGGGCGAGCAAGGAACTCCAGGCGGGGCTTTCGTGCCTTTGCCCACCACGTTGGAGGAGCTGGCACGGCTCATCGACCACACCCTGCTGCGGCCGGAGGCCACGTCAGCGGACATTGCCCGCCTGTGTGCCGAGGCTCGCCAGCACGCCTTCTTCGCCGTGTGCGTCAACCCCGCCTGGGTGCCCCTGGCAGCCGCGGAGCTCGCCGGTACCCCGGTCATGGTGTGCACCGTGGTGGGGTTTCCCCTGGGGGCCCAGGCCAGTGAGGTGAAGGCCTTCGAGACCGAGCACGCCCTGGGGGCAGGCGCCCGGGAGATCGACATGGTCCTCCCCATCGGCCCCCTCAAGGGGGGGGATGAGGAGTGGGTGCTCGGGGACATCGGCAGGGTGGTGCAGGCCTGTCGGGCCCACGGCGCCGCCTGCAAGGTGATCCTGGAGACCGCCTTGCTCACCGAGGAGGAGAAGGTGCGGGCCTGCCGGCTGGCGGCGCAGGCCGGGGCCGACTTCGTCAAGACCTCCACCGGCTTTGCCGCCGGCGGCGCCACCCCGGAGGACGTGACGCTGATGTACCGCACCGTCGCCCCGGCGGGGGTGAAGGTGAAGGCCTCCGGGGGGATCCGCACCCTGGACGACCTCCTGCGCATGGTGGCCGCCGGCGCCTCCCGCATCGGCACATCCTCCGGCGTGGCCATCCTCGGGCAAGCCCGCCAGCGGGCCGCTGCCGCGGGAGGGCCGCCCGGGGTCAGCGGGTGACCCGCTGCAGGTGGAGACGGCCCTTGATGGCCTGCTCCAGGGCGCGCCGCGTGGTACTGGCATGGCGCAAGGCCGCGTCCATCGCCGGGAGGGCCAGGCTTCCGGCGGCCCCAGCCTCCAGGTAGGCCGCCTTCAGCTCCTGGTAGTGGCGCTGCATCTCTTCCGCCAGGCGCGCCACCTCCTCGGCGTCTCCCCCCGCCCGGCGGGGGTCTACGGCCTCCAGCAGCGCCAGGGCCGACTGGCGAAAGGCGGCGTCGAAACGAGCCAGGGCGCCGGCGGCCCCGGGCTCGGCGCGGACCGCGGCAGCGTCGGCGGCCAGCTCCCGTACCGCCTCCCAGTACCGCACCACGCGCAAGATTTCGGGCAGCCGGCGGGCGCTCTCCGGCCCCATGCTCTGTCGGTTCAGGCGAGTGATGAACTCGGCAATGGCGTTCCCCAGTCGGGCGCTGGGTCGGGGATCTTGGGGCGGGGCAGCCTCTCCGGTCAGGGCCCGGCGCGCCGCCTCCACGGCCATCCCCCCGAAACGTCGCACCTCCTGCTCCAGGGCATCCAGCGCCAGGGCCGGCACCGCCAGCACGTTGTCATCCAGGTGCTGCGGGCGGGCCTCGTCCTCCTCGCCGCTGCGAAAGCGCCGTCCCAGCTCGTGCGCCAGGCGATCGGAGAGTGGCCACATCAACACCACCCCCAGCAGGTTGAAAGCGGTGTGAAAGAGCGCCAGCTTGGCGGCGGGTGATGGGGGCAGGGCAAGGGCCTGGCGCAGGCCGGCGATGGCCGTCACCAGCCACGGCAGCAGCGCCAGCGCCACCACCCCGGTGAGCACGTTGAAGGCCACATGGCCCGCGGCCGCCCGCTTGGCGTTGGGGGTGGCGCCAATGGTGGCCAGCAGGGCGGTGACGGTAGTGCCGATGTTGGCGCCGATCACCACCGCTGCCGCCCCCTGGGGGGAGAGCATGCCCCCTTGCGCGGCGGTGAGGGCCACCGCCAGGGCGGCACTGGAGGACTGCATGAGCACCGTCATGACCACCCCGACGGCCAGCTGCGCCAGCACCGCAAACGCCCCTTCTCCCTGGGGCAGATCCACCTGCTGCGCCACCGCCGCAAAGGAGGACCGCAGCACCTCGATGCCCAGGAACAGCACGCCGAAACCGGCCAGCGCCAGGCCCACAGCGCCTCGTCGGCTCTTCTCCCCCGTGAGGCGGAGCAACATCCCCACCCCCACCAGCGGCAGGGCGAAGACCTCCACCTTGAACTGCAACCCCACCAGGGCCACCAGCCAGCCGGTCATGGTGGTCCCAACGTTGGCCCCGTAGAGCACCCACAGCGCCTGCCCCAGGCTCACCAGGCCGGCGTTGACGAAGCCGATGGTGGCCACGGTGACGGCGCTGGAGGACTGCACCAGGGCGGTCAGCAGCGCTCCCGAACCCAGCCCGCGCAGGCGGGTGCGGGTGGAGGAGGCCAGCACACGCTCCAGGGCCGAGCCCGCCGCCAGCTTCAGCCCTTCGGTCATCAACCCCATGCCCAGCAGGAACATGCCGATCCCGCCCAGAAAGGCGGCGGCGGCCGCGGGGACACTCACGGTGCGCCTCGTTCGGGCCGGCCAGTGGGGGCGAAAGGCCAGGCCCGTCCGCTCTCACAGGAGGGAGTTGTCACCGAGCCATCGTAGCAAAGGCGTTCCCTTGCCGGTCTCAGAGAGCGCGGGCCGGACCTGGCCGGCGGGAGTACAGCAGCAGCCCGACGGTGGCGGCGGCGCCCATGGCCATCACCCCAGCAAAGAAAAAGCCGGGGGCAGGTGGCAACCCTGCGGCCAGGGGATCGGCGATGAAACGCTGGTAGAGGAACCCCCCCCACGGTCCCGAATAGAGGTTGCCCAGGAAGATGGAGAGGAAGGAGTACCCCAGGTACACCGCCACCCGGTCGGGCGGGGCGATGCTGCCGCAGTACTGGAAGAAGCGAGCCGAGCAGGTCATCTCCCCCAGCGACCAGACCACGATCCCCAGCGCCACCACCCCCGCCGCCGGGGACAGCGCCGGCAGCACCCAGGAGCTGGTGGCCACCGCGGTGCCCACCAGCATGGCGGTGACCGTCTGCCAGCGACGGGTGGCGTGGGAAATGGCGGCCTGCAGCAACACGATGAGCAGCGAATCCAGGGCGATGAACACCTCGGGGTTGAGCCAGCGCCCCAGCAGGCGCGACAGCGGCACCACCCGGTCGATGGCCGCCTCGGCGGCGGCCAGGTTCGAAAACGTCTCCAGATAGAGGGGCATGAAGCCGAAGAGGATGTTGATCATCCCCCAGAACCCGGAGAAGATCATCAGCAGGGCCACGAAGCGGCCGTTGCGAAGCACCTCCAGGATCTCCCAGAACACCTGCCCCAGCGGTTTGCCCGCCGCCCGCTCGGCCGCCGCCACCGGCTCGCGGAAGGCCAGGAGGGCCTGCAGCAACATCAGGGCGCAGGCCCCCGCCGACACCCAGAAGACGTAGTGGAACTCGGCGCGGTTGCGCACCTGGGCGGCAATCACCGGCCCCAGCAGGCCGCCGGCGTTGATCATCATGTAGTAGAGACCGAACCCGACCGTGCGCAACGGGCCGTCCGCGGTGGTGCGGGTGATGGTGCCCGAGATGGTGGGCTTGATGATCGAGCCGCCCACCGCGATCAGGCCCAGGGCGACGCAGATCAGCGGAAAGGAGCTGGCGGCGCCCAGCAGCCAGTACCCGGCGGCGAGGGTGGCGAAGGCGACGATGAGCGCCGGCCGGTACCCGAAACGGTCGGCCAGGGCGCCGGCCAGCAGCGGCAGGAAGTACAGGGCCGCCGTGAAGATGCCGTACACCGTGCCGTACAGCTCTGGCCGGATGCCGATGCGCTGCACCAGGTACAGCCCCAGCACCAGCACCATCCCGTAGTAGGCCAGGCGCTCGAACAGCTCCATGACCACGGCGGAGTACAGCGTGCCGGGCAGGCGGCGGTACAGGGAGGAACTCACTCCCCCCGCCCCCAGCGCCGGTGCCACACCTCCGGCAGGGCCGCCAGGGCCACCCGCTGCTGCTCCCCCCGGGCCAGGTCCCGCACCGTCACCTCCCCCGCCGCCAGTTCCTCCTCGCCGAGGATGGCCGCGGCGGCAAACCCCTCGCCAGCGGCGCGCTTCAAGGCCGCTCGCAGGGAGCGGCCGGTGACCTCCAGCTCCAGGGGGACTCCCCCGCGCACCCAGGCGCGGGCGTGAGGCAGGGCGTGACGGGCGGCTGTCTCCCCCAGGGGGATCACGTAGAGCCGGGGGCGGGCCAGCACCGCGGTGCGGAAGCGCTCCGGCAGGATCTCCACCAGCCGGTCCTCCCCCACGGCAAAGCCGATCCCCGGCACCGCCGGCCCTCCCAGGTCGGCGATCAACCGGTCGTAACGCCCGCCCCCGCACACCACCGTGCCTGTTCCCAGCTGTGGCGAGACCACCTCGAAGACGGTACGCAGGTAGTAATCCAGGCCCCGCACCAGGCGCGGGTTGCGGCGGAAGGGGATGGCCAGGCGGGCGAGCTGCTCCTCCACCTCCGCCACGTGCCGGCGAGAGGCCTCCGAGGCGACGCCATCCACCGGCGGGGCGGCGGCGGCCAGCTCGCCGCAGCGGGGCACCTTGCAGTCCAGCACCCGCAGGGGGTTCTCCTCCAGGCGCCGCTGGCAGTCGCCGCACAGCTCCCCCCGGTGGGGGGCGAGGGTGTCGCGGATGGCCGCCAGGTAGCGGGGCCGATCCTCGGGGTCCCCCAGGTTGTTGAGATGCACCTCCAGATCCGCAAACCCCAGGCGTCCCAGGAATTCGTACAGGGCTGCCAGGACCTCGGCGTCGGCCAGGGCGCCGTCGGCTCCCAAGAGCTCCAGGCCGATCTGGGCAAACTGGCGGAAACGGCCGCGCTGCATGCGCTCGTAGCGGAACATGGGGCCGATGTAGTAGAGGCGCAGGGGTTGGGAGCGGTCGGCCAGGCCGTTCTCGATCCAGGCACGGGCCACCGAGGCGGTGCCCTCCGGGCGCAGGGTCAGCGAGCGCCCTTTGCGGTCGGAGAAGGTGTACATCTCCTTGTGGACGATGTCGGTGGTCTCCCCCACCGAGCGCACGAACAGCTCCGTGGGCTCGAAGATGGGGGTGCGGATCTCCTCCGCCCCGAAGGCCCCGAAGACCTCCCGCGCCACCTCCTCCACCGCCTGCCACAGGCGAGTCTCGGGGGGCAGCAGGTCGCGCGTGCCGCGGGGGCGCTGGATCACAGGAGCTTTCCCCACTCTTCGGGGTCGGTCACCTCCCGCTCGCCCCCGTCCGCCAGGTAGCGCCCTTTCAGCTCCAGGTACACCGACACCCCCCGCCGCAGGTGGCCGAGCTCCTCCTCGCTCACCTCCCGTCGCACCCGGGCCGGTACCCCCGCCACCAGGGTGCGGGGGGGCACCTGCATGCCGGGCACCACCAGCGACCCCGCCGCCACCACCGCCTGCTCCCCGATCACCGCGCCGTTGAGCACCGTGGCCTGCATGCCGATGAGGGCGCCCCGTTCCACCCGACAGCCGTGCAGGATCGCTCCATGCCCCACCGTGACGTCCTCGCCCACCAGGGTGGGGGAGTCGGGGGAGTCCACGTGGATCACCACCAGATCCTGAATGTTGCTGCGTGCCCCGACGCGGATGGCTTGCAGGTCGGCGCGCAGCACTGCCCCGTACCACACGCTGACGTCGTCGCCGAGCTCCACGTCCCCTACCAGCACGGCGTTGGCTGCCACCCACACGCGCGCCCCGAAGCGCGGCGCCAGCCCCTGAAACGGCCGAACTCGCATACCACCTCCCCGCGGCCGGCCACCCTAGCACGCGTCGCATCACCCGGCAACGTGGCCCGACGATGGCACGCAAGTTGCCGCTGGCCTGCAACCTGTGAAAAACCGGCCGCAGGACCGTGGCCCAACCCTCGCTGGTTCCACGTGATGCGCAGAAGCGCTTTTTCTTCAATATCTTACCTGTTCGCACTGACGCCAGTGCAGCTTGTATAACCCTATGCACGAGACGGGGTTGGCAAGAAATCGACAGGGTTTTCCACAGGATTTTCCGCAGCAACTGTGGAAACTTCACACGCTCTTCACGTGGCGCGGGCGAAAGTACTGGCCACCGAAGGACTACCGGGACTATCGCTCGCGCAGCAGCTCCTCGGCGTGCCGCCGGGCCGCCGGGGTGGCCCGGCTTCCCCCCAGCATCCGCACCAGCTCGGCGACTCTCTCCTCCCCCTCCACCGGTGACACCCGCGTCATCGTCCGCCCCCCCTCGGTGAGCTTGCTCACCGCCAACTGAGCGCTGGCGCGCGCGGCAACCTGGGGCAGATGGGTGACCACCAGCACCTGATCCCGTTGCGCCACCTGGGCGAGGAGCCGGCCCAGCTCGTCGGCCACCCGGCCACCGATGCCGGCGTCCACCTCGTCGAACAGCAGCGTCGCTCCCCCCTCGCCCAGACGGTCACGCAGCACCGTGCGCATGGCCAGGTGGAGGCGGGACAGCTCCCCCCCGGAGGCGATGCGGGCCAGGGAGCGCGGCTCCTCGCCCGGGTTGGCGGAAAACAGCAGCTCCCCCTCGTCGAGGCCGTCCGCCGCCGGCCGCAGGCGACGGCCATCCAGCTCCAGCTCGCCGTCCTCGGCCAGCCGAAGGGCCAGGCGCAGCTCCATCGTCACCCCCGGCATTCCCAGCCTGGCCAGCACCTCCCGCATCTGCGCCGCCACCTCACGAGCGGCAGCCGCGCGCCGGCGCGACAGCACCCTGGCGCGGGTCACGTACTCCTGCGCCAGCTGTCCCTCCCGGTCCTCAAGCTGCTGGATCTCGTCCTCCACCCCTTCGAGTTCCTGCCGCTCTCGGGCCAGGCGGGCGCGCTCCTCCAGCACCGCCGCCACGGTGCCCCCGTACTTGCGCGCCAGCCGCTCCAGCGTGGCCAGGCGAGCTTCCACTGCATCCAGGCGCGCCGGGTCGTGGCGAACCCTCGATGCCAGGCCCTCGATGACCCGCTCCGCCTCCTCGGCCAGCAGCCGGGCCTGCTCCAGGTCCGCTGCCG
>JABRVY010000180.1:0-1217 GCA_039961755.1 Acidobacteriota bacterium
GCAGCCAGCCGGTGGGGGAGCCGGTAGGGGGTCCTCACCGCCCCTCCCGCGCCCGGACGGTGACGAGGTACCGCTCTCCGTCCTCCACCCGCTGCACCGCAAAGCCGGCGCGGGCCAGCAGGGCGGCGGTCTCCCCGGCGGGGGGCAGCAGGTCCCCGCGGATGGGGCCGTCGGCGGCAGCGTGGATCCGGTTGACCTCCTCCCGCGCCGAGAGGTGCCAGATGTGCAGCAGCCCGCCCGGCCGCAGGACGCGCATGAGTTCGGTCGCTGCCCCCTCCCGGTCGCCGAGGTGGGGCCACACGGCAAGGGCGACGACGCGGTCCACGCACGCCTCCGGCAGCGGCAGCGCCTCCGCCGCCGCCACCCGCCAGCGCACCCGCGGGTCGCCCAGCTTGGCGCGGGCCAGGGCCACCATGCGGGGGGAGAAGTCCACCGCCACCACCCGCCCGGCGGGGGACAGGCGGGCGAGCAGGGCGGCGGTGAGGTTGCCGGTTCCGCACCCCAGGTCGAGCACCGCCTCCTCCCGGCCGACCCCCAGCTCGGCGAGGCCCGCCGCCAGCTGCGCCGCCAGCCTCGGCAGGTCGTGCCAGCCGTCCCAGCAGGGGGCGATGGCATCGAAGAACGCCGCTCTGGCCGCGTCCATCACCCGCCCCCCGGCCCGGGGGCGCCGCGCCGGAGAGTGAGCACCGTGGGCGGCACCACCGCCAGCATCAGCAGGATCCCCGGCCACCCGGCGAGGAGCGAGACCCCCGCCAGGAAGGCGGCGGGCAGGTCCAATACCCGGGCGATGCCGTACACCGCCGCCACGTGCAGCACCCGCCCCAGGGCCAGCGCCGCCGCCAGCAGCAGCCACGGGTTGGCCTCTGGCCACCGCCCCACCACGGCGGCAATCAGGGCACCCATCACCGCCAGCTCCACCGCCATCACCACCGCCACCGGGGGATAGAGGGGCGGCATCCCGGTCACCACCGCGGACAGCAGCGGCACCAGCAGGGCCGTTGTCGCCGCCGGCAGCGGCCGCACCAGGAAGGCCAGGGTGACCAGGGGCAGGTACATGGGCATGAAGACGTGCCCCAGGCGCACGAGGTGAAAGAGCACCGGCAGCAGCAGGGCGGCGGCCCCCAGCACCCCGCACCGGGCCAGCTCGCGGGGGGAAAGCGCACCGCTCACGCCCACCTCCGCCCCCGGCGTGCGTGCATCAGAACCGCACCTCCACC
>JABRVY010000181.1:0-2942 GCA_039961755.1 Acidobacteriota bacterium
CCTCCCCCTCGCCCCGCCTCCAAGCCGCCAGAATCGCAGCGCAGGGAGCCACACCCCAGCGCAGGGGCAAGGCGGGGTCCGGGTCGAGTCCTCCCTGCGCCGCCAGCACCGCCGAGGCGAGGACCCGGTCGCTGTGCTCTGCTGCCGCTGCGGCTCCGCCCGCGGCGTCGAGATCGCCCTCGGCCAGCAACAGATGCAGCCGCAAGGAGGACACCGCCAGCGCCAGCAGCGTCCAGGCCGGATTGGCCTGACAGGCTGCCTGCAGGCGCGGCAGGGCGGCTCGCACCGGCTCGAGCCGACCTCGCACCAGCTCGCAGCGCGCCAGCTCGACGGCGTTGGCGGCCTCGTGCAGCGCCGCGCCCTCACCGGGGGGCGAGACCAGTCCCCCCAGTAGCTCCTGAGCCTGACGCCAGCGCATGAGATCGTTGGCCACCACGGCCCGGTTGGCCTTGACGATGAAAAGTGCCCGCTGACAGCCGGCGCGCTCCAGATGGGTCTGCGCCAGCCCGTAGTAGCGCTCGGCCGAGGCCGGGCGGTCGCGCGCCAGGTGAAGGGTGGCGAGGTCGGCGTACAACTCACCCAGCGTCAGCGGGTTCAACCCTGAGCACAAGCGCAGGCCGGCGCGCAGGGCGGTGCCCACCGCCGCCTCCCGGCCGCGGCGGAAGGCGTTCAGACCCAGCAGGTGCAGGTACCGCACCTTGAGCGCGCGGCTCCACCGCGACCAGGCCCGCCGGCGCAGCTGCCGGAGCGCCGCAGCGCCCTCGAGGGCAGCCCGGTGGAGCTCCGCCTCATCCGCGAGGGCGCCCCCGTGTCGCGCCGCCTCGTCCAGGAGGCGACGCTCCTGGTCGGCATCGCCGCGCTGGTTGGCGAGCTCGGCCGCAATCAGCGCACGACGGGCCGCCAGCCTCGGGTCGCCGAGTGAGGCAGCGGCGAGGGCTTCGCCGGCCGGCTGTGGCACTCCCGCCAGCAGGGCCCACCAGGCCTGCAGCACCTGCCATGCTTCCCGTTGTCCCTCGGCCGGGACCGCTGCCAAGAGCTTCGCCGCTTCGGAGAGCCTGCCAAGTACCAGTGCCGCTTCCGCTCCCCAGAGCGCCAGCGGCGATCCCGGCGGCATGGCCCTGACCACGTTGAGGAGTTCCAGGGCCGCCTCCTCCTCGTTCAGGCGACCGGCACACCACCGCTCCAACGGCGGCCAGGCACCGTCGGTGAGTGCCTCGGCCACCATTTTCGCCAGTGAGCCGTCCGGGAGAGCCGTCGCCAGGGCGCGCAGGCGCTCGGGGGATAGCTGCGCGGGGGTACGGGTGATGCGCCAGCGCTCGTCGTGGCACCGGGCGAGCCCGAGTCGCACCAGTTCGGCGCACGTCTCGGCGGCGATGCCGACGGCCTCGCACTCGGCGGCATCCAGACCGATCGGCGCTGCCGCCAGCCAGGCGAGGGCTGCTCGGGCCGCCGCCGAAGCCAGCCCCTCCCGCTCCGTCAGGTCGAGGTCCGGCTCGGGAGGCGCCGCGAAGGCCCGACACGCCCCGGCTGCCAGTACCTCGGCCACCACGCGGGCGCGGCCGCCGCTGCGCTCTCGCGCCACCTGGGCGTGCGCCGTCGCGTCCCCACCGGCTAGCCGGAAGGTCCAGATGGCGCCCTCCTCCGGCGCGACGGTCAGCGGTGCACCGCCCGACACCGGCAGGGTTGTCAGCACCAGCCCTGGCTCACCCGCGGCGGCAAAGCCGGCCTGCGCTCTGGCCACATCGTTCTCGTCCAGGCGCCCGCCGGCAACCAGGCCCCGCCGGAGGCCCGCGCGCCGCTGCAGCTCTGCTGCCGCCAGCAGTCGCGGGAGGAGCTCATCCTCCTCCACCCACACCACCCCTTCCACGGGCAAGTGCAGTCGGCGCGCCCACAACACCCGTCCGGCGCCCTGGCGATGCTCGAGGAAGGCACCAGAGCGTCCGCATCCGCGGATCACCTCGGCGAGGGCCTCGGCGGCTGCTCCCGGCAAGGCCCGGGCCACCGCGGCGCCCAACTCCCCCTGCCGCTCCGGCAGCAGGGCGACCAGCACCGGGAGAACGAGGCGAGCGGCCAGCGCGTCCGCGCCCAGCACCCGCTGCCCGGCCGGCGTGCGAAACATCTTGTCCTCCGGGCGCCACCGCGGCAGGTGGGCGAGGACGACGGCGGGGCCGGCTCCCCCTCGGAGCACCCGGGCGCCGCGGAAAAGCCCGCGCTCCGGGTACCACCCGCGAGCGAGGAGGAACTCGGCGGCGGCCAGGAGCTGCAGCGCCACCGCTGCCCGCATCCCCAGCGCCCCCTTGCCCAGCCGCCCGACGGGCTCCCCGGCGGGTTCGCCTCCCCCGCCGAACTCGACGGGGAGGGGCAGGAAAGGCGCATCCCACAGGAGCAGCTCCGCCAGCGCCGCGGCTCGCCCTGGCCCGACCCTCATGGCCCGCTCACCAGGGCGCGCCAGGTGGGCCAGAACTCCGGCCACGACTTGACCACACAGTCGGGGTTGGCGATGCGCACCTCCGGCACCAGGCAGGCGGCCACGGCCAGGGCCATGGCGATGCGGTGATCGCCGTGGGGGTCGAGGGGCGGCGCCGGCGCTGGCCCGCCGCGGCCAGGTCGGGCGTCGAAGCTGCCGCTGTCCCAGCTCACCTCGAACCCCAGGGCGCGCAGGTGGGTCCCCATCACCTCCAGGCGTGGGCTTTCCTTGGCGGCCAGCCCGGCCAGGCCCTCCAGGCGCCCCCCCACCCGTGCGGCCACCACCGCCAGGGGGGGAAAGAGATCGGGGGTGTCCCGCAGGTCGGCGTGGAGGGGGCGCTCCGCCGGCCCCTCGAGCTCCACCCCGGCGGCCGTCTCCCGTACTCGGCATCCGGCCTCCGCGAGCAGCCGCGCCACCGCCGCGTCCCCCTGGCGACTGGAGCGCCGCACACCCACCACCTCCACCCGTCCCCCCG
>JABRVY010000182.1:0-1878 GCA_039961755.1 Acidobacteriota bacterium
GCGCCCGGCTACTCCGAGCCGGCCGGGCGCAGCCGCCCCAGCAGCACGGTGGCGGCCACGATCACCGCCGCCCCGATCACCGTGTCCACCGTCGGCACCTCGGCGAAGACCACGTACCCCCACCCGCCGGCAAAGACGATCTGTAGATAACTGTACGACATGGCCCGTCCGGCGAGCTCCCGCTGCAACCCCAGGGTGAGGAACACCTGGCCCAGGAACGTCGCCACCCCCACCCCCAGCAGCAGTACCCATTCCCACCCTTGCGGCCCTACTGCCACCGGAATCATGGCCGGACCGGCCAGCACCACCGACACCGCGGCGAAGTAGAACACCACCACCATGGGGTCGTTGCGGCGCAGGCGTCGCACCAGGGTGTAGGCGGCGGCCGACAGCAGGGCCCCGGCCAGCGCCGCCGCCAGCGCCGGGAGCGGGTACCCTTGCCCCGGCAGGCCCAACGCCGACACCGGCCGGGCCACGATCACCACCCCCACCAGCGACGCCAGGGTGAGGGCCACCTCCCTCAGCCGCAGCGCCTCGCCCAGGAAGATCCCGGCGATCAGAGCGGTGAACAGGGGGTTGGTGAAGTGCAGCACGGTGGCGACCGCCAGGGGCAGCTTGACCACCGAGTAGTAGAAGCACGACAGGGCAGCCAGGCCAAAGAGTCCCCGCAGCACCAGCAGACGCATGTCGGGGCTGGCCAGCGACGCCCGGCGAACCCTGATCGCCACCAGCGCCAGCGTCGAGACCACCAGGGCGCGGGCAAACACCAGCTCCATGGTGGGGAAGCGCTGGCCGGCCAGCTTCACCAGCAGGCTCATCAGCGAGAAGAAGAACGCGCTCGCCACCATGTACTTCAGGCCCGGCGACAGGCGCGGTGTCGCCGCCCCGGCGGGGCGGGGGAGATCGGGCAGCGGCTGCTCTCGGCTGGTGGCCGGCATCGAACCCCGGGCATGCTAGCGCATTCGGCCCACCTTCACCGCCGGTGGCGGGACCCTTCACCACAGCACGTGCGATTGCGTCTCTGGAATAGGTTCCTGTCCAGGCAGGTTGTGAAAGATGAGCACAAGCGGCGGCGCAGAGGTCCCGTCGCGGGAGGTGTGAGGTGACCGGGCGACATCGAGTGGTCATTGTCGGGGGCGGTTTCGGGGGGCTGCACGCCGCCCGGGCGCTGCGGCGCGCCCCGGTGGAGGTGACCGTCGTCGACCGGCGAAACTTCCACCTGTTCCAGCCGCTCCTCTATCAGGTGGCGACGGGTGGCCTCTCCCCCGCCAACATCGCCGCGCCCCTGCGCGCCATCCTCAAGCGCCAGCGCAACGCCCGCGTGCTCCTGGGCGAGGCGGTGGGGCTCGACCCCCGGCGTCGCGCCCTGCTGCTTGCCGATGGTGAACTCACCTACGACACCCTCATCGTCGCCGCCGGCGCCTCCCACCACTACTTCGGGCATGAGGAGTGGGCGGCGCTGGCGCCAGGTCTGAAAACCGTGGAGGAGGCCACCGAAATACGCGCCCGCGTGCTGGCCGCCTTCGAGCAGGCGGAGCGCGCTGCCTCCCCCGCCGAGGTGCGGGCCCTGCTGACCTTCGTCATCGTCGGCGCCGGCCCCACCGGGGTGGAGCTGGCGGGGGCGCTCGCCGAGATCGCCCGGGTGACCCTGGCGAAGGAATTCCGCGCCATCGACCCCACGGCGGCCCGCATCGTCCTGCTGGAGGGTGCCGATCGCGTCCTCCCCGGCTACCATCCCGACCTTTCCGCCCGGGCCGAAGCGGCGCTGCGGAAGCTGGGGGTGGAGGTGCGCACCTCCACCCTGGTCATCGACATCGAGCCCGAGGTCGTGCGGGTGCGACGGGGGGAGATCGCCGAGCTGGTCCCTGCCCACACGGT
>JABRVY010000183.1:0-1549 GCA_039961755.1 Acidobacteriota bacterium
CACCCACACCAGCCCGTTCACCCGCCACCCGGCCAGAGCCGCGGTGGCACCCGTCGGAACCAGCTCCAGATCGCAGCGGCGATCCGTCACGACGACCTTGCCCAGCGGCAGCACAAGGCCATCGACGCCCAGTCCGCGCGCCAGCGTCAGGGTTTCCGGCGACGGCACCCCATCCAGCAGCCAGGCCCGGTGGGCGAGGGCGCGGGGCTCCTGGGCCGTCGCCGCCGCGGCAGCGAGCAACCCGCCCAGGACAAGAGTGGATACGACCCTCGCTCCCACGCCCGGCATGCTAGCAAACCAGTGTCTCGTCGCCACCCCCCCCGCTTCCCATCGGGGCAGCGGGCAGAACCAGAGTGACCTCCAGACCTCCGCCCGTGTTGCGCGCCTCCGCCCGGCCACCGGCGCGCTCGGCGACTCGCCGCACCACCGCGAGCCCCAGCCCGGAGCCCTGGGTCCTGGTGGAGAAGTGGGGCTCGAAGAGCCGCCCCAGGTGCTCCTCGGGAACCCCGCCGCCGTCGTCGCGCACCGCCAGCACCACCTGCCGACTGGCGCGCTCGGCGGCCACGACGATCCTTCCGGCCACTTTCTCCATGGCTCGCGCGCTGTTGTCCAGCAAATGGCGCAACGCCCTCGCCAACCAGCGACGGTCGGCCAGCACCTCGACGCCGTCATCCCCGCGCACCTCCACGACGATCCCCCGCTGGCGCAGCACCTGGGCGTACTCACGCACCACCTCCTCGGCCAGCCGCCCCACATCCACCCGCTCCGCATCCCAGTGCTCCAGCGCCACCAGGTGCGAGAAGTCCTGCGCCACCTCCGCCAGGTGCTCGACGCGCTCCAGGATCTGCTCCGCCGCCAGGGTGGCCACCTCCCTCACGGCCTCGTCCCCCCGCCCCAGCGCCACCTGTAACTCCTCGGCCCACAAACGAATGGGCGTCAGGGGATTCTTCACCTCGTGGGCGGCGATGCGCGCCAGCTCCGCCAGCGAGGCCAGGCGCTCGGCCCGCGCCACCTCCGAGAGGTCCTCCATCACCAGCACCACTCGCCGTGGCGGCGCCGCGGACAGGGGCACCGTGTGGATACGCCACGCCTGGTCGGTTCCGCCCGGCGGGCGCACCACCTCGGCGGTGGCTTCACCGGACAGGGCCTGCCGGGCCCGCGCCTGAAGTGACACCGCAAAGCGCTCGCCGAGCTGCGCCAGATCATCGGCATCGCCCAGCAGGGCGCGGGCCGCCGGGTTGGCGAGCTGCACCTGGCCATCCTCCCCCGCCACGATCACCGCCGCGGACAAGGCGCCCAGCACGCTTTCCAGTAAGTCCCGCTGCCGGCGAACCTCCTCCTCGCGGCGCTGGACCCGCTCGGCCATGGTGGCGAACCCGCGGGACAGCGCCCCCAGGTCCTCGTCCCGCGCCTCCGGGAAATCCTCCACCACCCGCCCCTCGGCCAGGCTCCTCGCCGCCTCGACGAGGCGCTGCAACGGGCCTGCCAACCGCCGACCCAGTCCCTCCCCGATCACCAGCGCCAGCACCACCCCCCACACCCCCAGGAC
>JABRVY010000184.1:0-9886 GCA_039961755.1 Acidobacteriota bacterium
CTACCCCCCGGCACGGTGTTCCTGCTGGGCGACAACCCCGCCGCCAGCATCGACAGCCGCATCTGGGGCCCGCTGCCGGAGACCTGCGTGGAGGGGTGGGTGATCGCCACCCTCCCACCCCTGCCCGGCTGGATGGGCCGGCTGCTCCGCCTGCCCACGCCCCACCGCGGGGCACCGGCCGACCAGCCGGAGCCCTCCCGTCAGGCCCGAGGAACGGCGCCGGTGCGGCAGCCCTGACGGAGAAGCGCCCCCTCGCGGAGGGGGCGGAGAGCAAGGAAAGGGGGAAAACCACAGGGACTATGACACGAAAGCGGCCGCGGCGCTGTGCGCTGGGTCACACCGGGAGGCGGCGCAGCGCCACCAGCGTCCGGTCGTCGTGGGGAGGGGCATGGCCGGTGAAGGCCGCCACCTCGGCAAACACCCCCGCCACCAGTGCGGACAGGGGCAACTGGCGATGGGCAGAGAGGTATGCGGCCAGCCGTTCCACCCCGAACTCCTCGTCCCCCTCCGCCGCCGGCGCCTCGGAGAACCCATCGGTATAGGCCACCAGCAGGGCCCCCGGTGGCAGGGCCGCCTGGCGAGCCCTGAAGGTGGACCCCGGCACCAGCCCCAGTGGCGGGCCCGTGGAGCCGAGGGTGCGCACCTCTCCCTCCTGGGACACCACGATCACCGGGTTGTGTCCCGCTGACACGTAGGTCAACTCGCCACCCGGGCGCAGGCAGGCCAGGAACACCGTGGCGAACTTGTTCTCGGGTGTGGACTCCAGAAAGTGGGCGTGCAGGCGCGCCGCCATCTCCTCCGGCGGCGGGCACCCCTGGGCCATCACCCGCACCGCGGCGTGCAGCGAGGCCGCCATCAGCGCCGCCGGCACCCCCTTGCCGGTGATGTCGGCGATCATCATCAGCACGTCCGGGCCGGACGACACCAGGTCGTACACGTCCCCGCCCACCTCCCGGCTGCTCTCCGCCCGGGCCAGGACCTCGAACCCCGGGGGAACCGGAAACGAGGCGGGCAGGAGCTGACGCTGGATCTCCCCGGCCAGTTCGATTTCCCGCTCCAGGCGCTGGCGATGGAGATCCTGCCGGTGCAGCAGGGCGTTCTCCAGCGCCACCGCGGCCTGGGAGGCGAAAAGAGCCACGGTTTCCGCGTCAGTGGCCGAGAAGGGCGCGGTGCCTCCCCGCACCTCCCGCTCCGCCAGCGCCAGCAGGCCAAGCTGGCCCCGGCGGCCACCGATGGGCACTGCCAGGCGCTCGTCCTCCACCAACCCGGCCTCGGCCAGGGTGGCCGCCTCCGCCGGTTCGAAGACACGCCCCCCTACCCGCGCCACCATCCCCAGCTTCCCCGTCGGGGCACCGTTCCTCTCCTCGATGATGCCTTCATCCAGCCACACCTCGCCCCGCCGGGCGTCGAGCAAGGCAGCCGCGTGCCACAGCAACTCCTCGGCGATCCGCCGGGGCTCCAGCGTTCCCCCTAACGCCTCGGCGATGGCGCGCAGGGATTCCACCTCCCACAGCCGCCGCCGCTCGGCAAAGCGCGCCCGCTTGAGCTCCTCCCGGACGAGCCAGGATTCCAGCACCATGCCGGCCGCCAGGCGGGCGGAGGCATCCAGCTGCCGCCCCCCGGCCAACTCCAGCCAGAAGGTGTCGCGCCCCGCCGGCAGCTCGAGGCGCCACCCCGGTGCCGAGGAGGTGCCCCAGCGGGCGATGACCTCCTGGCCACGGCCGAGCAATCCGGCGGTCGCCCCGCTTTCCCCGATCAGGCGCTCCAGGACCTGCTCGGGGAGTGGCTTCCCCCCTTCGCGGCTGGAGTGCTCCGCCAGGGCCAGGACCTCATCCGCCACCGTCATGAGTCGACGGACAGGGCGGCCAGGGCCTGGGGGCGGTCGGGGAAGATCCTGGCGTACTGGGCCAACCCCATGATCTGAAACGTCTTGGCAATGGACGGCGAGAGACAGCAAAAGGCCAGTGTACCCTTGACCTCGATGATCCTTTCGAGAACTTCCAGCAACAACGAAATGCCGATGGAATTGATGATCCGCGTGCCCGCCAGGTCGAGGAGGAGAATGCGGTGACCCTCGGCGAGCAGAGTTTTCGCCGTACCGGCAATGGCCTCGCCGGCCTCGTTGTTGATGTAGCCGCCCACCTCCAGCACGGCCAGCCGCCCATCGCGGTGCGCCAGCTTGAGTTCAAACGTCTCCACGGTCACGCCTCCTTCCGCTTCCTCACCAGACGCACGCGAGTCAGGCCCGGCGTGGAGTGCACCTCCACCTCGTCCATGAGGTGGCGCATGAGTTCGATCCCCCAGCCGCGCTTGCGAGAGGCGTGCAGCTTGGCGGTGAGGTCCGGCTGGGGGACGACGCTGGCGTCAAACCCGGCGCCGTGATCGGTCACGGTGATTTCCAGGCGCGCCGGCGCATCCGCGTGGGCCACCACCTCGACCTCCACCTCTCCCTGGCCGTACTCGAGGGCGTTGAGACACGCCTCCACCAGGGCCAGCTTGATCTCGGCCAGCGTATCATGGGAGAAACCCACTTGTTCGCCCAGGAGGTCGACGAGGGGAACCGCCGCCAGCTCCGCGTGCGGTTCACGCGGCAACACGATGCGGCGGCGGTGGCCGTCAGCCATGGCGCGGGTCCTCTCCACTCCGCGCTAGAGCGCCAGCAGCAGGTGCAGCAACCGGAAAGACAGGCGCAGGATCGCCTGCGCTCCCTCCCAGACGGTCGTGTCGAGGGGAACCACCGCTGCCGTCACCACCGCCCAGGGGTGAGAAAGGGGCTCGAGGAAGCGGCTGGCGACGGTCAGAGGCGTCATGACCACAGCCCCGAGCAAGGTTCGGGCCAACATCGGCAAGTCGCTGAAATGGCAGCACTTCAACAGTGGTCCTCGAATTTTCCCAAGCAGCCGGATGTTGCAATCCGCAACGACGGCGTCCCTTCACCTTCGCCTCCGGTGAAGAAGTCTTTTTTCTGTATGATCTTTAGCAGGCGCGTCGCATTTTGCAACAGGTGTTGCATTCCACTTCGCCAGCATGCGGTACAGGGTGGAGCGATCGATGCCCAGCTCCCGCGCCGCCGCCGCGCGATTGTCGCGGTGAGCGTGCAGGACGCGCAGTACGTGGGTCCGTGTCACCTCCTCGAGGGTGGTGCCCCCCGCCAGCGGGGGAGGCTCGCCCATCCCCAGCGCCAGGCGAACGTCCTCGGCCTCCACCCGCGAGGAGGGAGACATGGCCACCGCCGCCTCCAGCACGTTCTCCAGCTCCCGCACGTTGCCGGGGTAGTCGTGGCGCAGCAGCAGCTCCAGCGCGCCCCGGGACAGGGTCATGCGCTCCCGCCCCAGGCGCGCCCCGTGCAGGCGCAGGAAGTGACGCGCCAGCAAAGGGATGTCTTCTCGGCGCTGGCGCAGTGGGGGAAGGAAGAGTTCCACCACCCGCAGTCGGTAGTAGAGATCGCGGCGAAAGAGGCCGTCCTCCATCATGGCTTCCAGGTCCCGGTTGGTGGCGGTGACCAGCCGCACATCCACCTTCACCGACCCGCGCCCCCCCACCCGCTCCACCTCGCGTTCCTGAACCACTCGCAGCAACTTGGCCTGCAGCACCGGGGACAGGTCCCCCACCTCGTCCAGAAAGAGCGTCCCGCCGTGAGCCAGCTCGAGCTTTCCCACCCTTGCCGTCACCCCGGTGGCCACCCCCGCCTCGATGCCGAACAGCTCCGCCTCCAGCAGGGTCTCCGGCACGGCGGCGCAGTTGAGGGGCAGGAAGGGGCCGCGGCTGCGCGCCGAGAGGGAGTGAATCAGGCGCGCCACCTTCTCCTTGCCGGTCCCCGACTCGCCGCGCACCAGCACCGACACATCGGCCGCGGCCACCCGCCGCACCAGTTCCAGCACCCGCCGCATGGCCGGTGACTCTCCCACCAGCCCTTCTTCCCCGCCGGCGGAGGCGCGCAGCGCCCGGTTTTCATCCTCCAACACCTGGCTCCGCCGCTCGACCTCCGCCAGCGCCCGCGCCGAGGCGATGCTGGGGGAGGCGAGCAACGCCAGGGAGCGCAGGAACACGGCGTCCTCCTCATCGAAGGGCACGCGACCCTCCCGCGCCTCCTTGTCCGCCACCGCCACCACCCCCACCAGCTCGTCCTGCCACAGACAGGCGGCCACCAAGAGCTCGTCGAGGGGCAGATCGAGGGCGCTGCCCCTGAGGCGGGCGACCCCTCCCCTCCGCACCTCGGCGAGCTGCGGTGAGGCGATGAGGGGAGCCAGGCGCATCTTCTCCAGCGGCCAGCCCACGGCGGCGAAGCTGGCCACCTCGAGGCCGGGAAGTAGCGAGGCGGCAAAACCTGCGCGGGCGTCCAGAAGCCCCACGGCGCGCTGGCACAGCTCTTCCACCACTTCTCCCTCGCGGCGCGGACCGGCCAGGGCCAGCGAGAGATCCAGGACCGTCTCCAGCCGGGCCCGGCGCCATCCCTCCCTCGGGCTAGGCATGGGAGTCTCCCACGAAGCGAACTGCCACCAGGGTGACGTCGTCGTAGGGCTCGGCCCCGGCGGTGAAGGCCGCCAGCGCCGAGCGAAGGCGCGTCGCCATCGCCCGGGGCGTGCCGTTGTTGTTGCCCACGAGCCGGATCAGCCGTTCCTCGCCGAACGGTTCGCCGTGGCGGTTGCGGGCATCCACCAGGCCGTCGGAGTAGAACAGCAGCGTGTCGCCGGCGGCCAGCTCGATCTCGCACAGGTCCCACTCGCCATCCCGCAGCGCCCCCAGGGGGAGGCGATGCCGGGGCGCCGGGAGCTCTCGCACCTCCCCCGACGGCCGGCGCAGCAGGGGAGCCGGTTGCCCGGCCAGGGCGAAGCGCACCCGTCCATGCCCGTTCACCAGCAGATAGGCCAGGGCCACGAACAGGCGCGGCTGCGGGTTATACAGTCGCCGGTTGGCGGTGATGAGGAGCTCCTCCGGGCTGGCGCCAGCCAGCGCCGCCGTGTGCAGCACCTCCCGCGCCGCCACCATGCGCATGGCGCCAGCCACCGATTTCCCCGACACGTCCCCCAGGATCACCGCGGCCGTGCCGGGGGCCGGCCCCGGCAGGACGTCGTAGAAGTCCCCTCCCACCTGCTGCGCCGGCTCACAGTGAGCGGCCACCTCCCAGCCGGGGGGCAGGGCGAGGTGTTCGGGGATGAGCGACAGCTGCACGCGCCGGGCGATTTCCAGCTCCTTCTCGAGGGCCGCCTGGCGGGTGCGCTCCTTCAGCAGCGCCGCGTTTTCCAGCGCCACCGCCGCCTGATTGGCGAGGGTCCTGACCAGTTGCACATCCTCCCGCTGGAACTCCGCCTCGGATCGTTTGCCACCCAGGAGCAGCAGGCCATAGAGCGAGCCTCGTGCCGCCAGCGGGACCACCAGTCGCGCGCCCATGCCCGCCAGCTTCCCCACGAGCTGCGCCGAGCGCCCATCCAGGAGCTTGACCGGCTCCAGCTCCACCAGCCGCTGGGGCCCGTCTCGCCTGGCCACCTCCTCCACCAGCAGGAGATCCCGCGGAATCGCGCCGATCGCCTCGCCGGCCGGACCGCGGGCCGAGAGCTCTTCTCCCTCCTGCACGAACAGCGCCGCCCACTCCAGGTGCATCACCTGCGCCAGGCGAACGGTGAGGATCTCGTCGATGCGCTCCACCGTGATCTCCCGCACCACCGACTCGGCCATCTCCTCGATGGCTCGCCGGGCATCGTACGACTCGCGGAAGAAGAACCGGTCCACCGGTTCCTGCAATCGCCGCCGCAACGGATCGAAGAGCGCCAGGATGGCCAGCGCCAGCACCGCCGGGTAGTAGGGCGATCGCCCCAGCGATGCATCCCGGAACAGCAAGTTGAACGCCGCGATCCCCACCGCATAGACCACCGCCACCACCGCCGTGGTCAGGGTGTAGAGCAGCGATCGTCGCACGATCACCCGGATGTTGAAGAACTGATAGCGGACGATGGCGTAGCCGAAGGTCAGCGGCACGATCAACATGGGCATCACGCCCAGGAGGAGAAAGCGGTCGTCGCGCAGCAGCGACGGGAAGCCCACCCCCAGCACCAGAAATGGCGTCACCCCCAGCACCGTGCCGGCGAACAGGGTGGCGATCTGGCGCCGCTCTCGCCCCTCGCCGGCTCGCATCAGTGAGGCGAACAGGGCGAGCAGCCCGAGGATGAGGTAGTCCCCCATCAGCACCCAGGAAGGCAGCGGCGCCCCGGACACCATGCGCACCTTGACGTCCAGCAGGGCGCCCGCCGCCAGGCTGGCGCCGTAGAGCATGGGCGGGAGGAGGTAGATGATGGTGATGAGCCGCGACGAGTTGAGAAACCGCTCCAGGGTCAGGAGGGCACGCGGGCTGCCTGATCCCTCCTCTCCGACCCCAAGTGACAGGGTGAAGCGGCGGGGGAAGACGAGAAAAAAGTGCAGAAAGGCCGCCGGCAGGGCGAGCAACGAGAGGTTGCCGGTGGTGAGGACCAGGTGGTCCACCCAGGAGTAGGAAGCGGGGCGCAGCCGGCACACTAGAAACAACATGAAAAGCGTGGACATGACGGAAAACACCTGCGCCGGCGAGCGGTCGGGCACGTCAGGCTGCTGCAGCAAGACGAACAGGCCAATGAAGAAGAAGAGAAAGCCGGCGACGCAGGCGTACAGGTAAAGACCACTTCCCAGCCGTCGGGGGCCCAGCACCACCTCCACTTCCAGTAGCTGCCCGCGGCGCTCCACCAGGTAGGCGACAGTGTCGCCGATGCGCTGCTGCTGCAGCGCTCGCGCGGCTTCGGCCGGGGTGCGCACGATCTGGCGGGCAACCCCGACGATGCGATCTCCGGCCACCAGCCCCGCCGCTGCCGCCCCCGACCCGATCCGGACCGACTGAATCACCAGGTCGCCGCGGTTGGGATCCACCACTACCCCGTCGTAAGGACGGGGAAGGAACATGTCCAGGAGGGAAAGACAGGCGATCAGAAAGGCGGCCACGCCGAACGCCAGGATCGACAGTACCGCCCGGGGGAATCGCCGCAGCTGGTCGGTCACAGGGATAGTGTACGCACCCCCGACGAGGGCGGTTGCTGGCCGGGCAGGATTGGTGCCACGCCTGGGCCGGCTCAGCTCCCGAGCTCGAGGCATCCAATCCCGCCGCAAATGGCAAGATTATGGGTACCAGGTACCCATGGTGTTGCCGCTACAATCGCACGGTGCGGCAACGGTGCCTGATTTCCTTCGAGGGGATCGAGGGGAGCGGGAAGTCGACCCAGGTGGCGCTGCTGATGGCGCACTTGCAGCGCCAGGGGATCGCAGCCATCGCCATCCGAGAGCCCGGGGGCACCGCCCTGGGCGAGCGCCTGCGCGAGGTCCTCTTGGATCCCGGGAGCGCCCCCACGGCGAGGGCGGAGTTGTTCATCCTGGAGGCCGCCCGGGCGCACCTGGTGGACCGTGTCATCCGGCCAGCCCTGGAGGCTGGCAGGATGGTCATCGCCGATCGCTTTGCCGACTCCTCGGTGGTCTATCAGGGGGTTGCGCGCGGCCTGGGAATCCCGATCGTGGAGCAGCTCAACCAGATGGCCTGCGCCGGAGTCGCGCCCGATCGCACCCTCGTCCTCGATCTGCCGGTGGAAGTCGGGCTCGACAGGGCGCGCTCGCGCCGGACCACCACCGCCACCAACCGACGCTTCGAGGACGAGGACGACGCCTTTCACCGCGCCGTGGCAGAGGGCTACCGCGACCTGGCGACGCGCCACCCCCGGCGCGTCCGCCTGGTGGACGCCCGCGGATCCGCGGAGGAGGTGCATGCCCGCGTGCTGGCGGCCCTCACCGGACTGGTGCCGTGAGCGACACCGCCCCGCCACCCTACCCGCCGGTGATCCTGCATCTGCCGTTCGGCTGGCCGAAGCTCCGGCGCCTGTGGCTGCGCTGTCTCGAGCTGGCGCACGGGGGTGCCCTGCCGGCGACGCTCCTGCTGGTGGGCGAGCCAGGGTTGGGCCGCGAGGCGCTGGCGATGGAACTGGCCGCCGCCCTGGTCTGCCGCTCGGAGCCTCGGCAGCCCTGTTCCTGCGGGTCCTGCGACCGGGTGCGGCGGGGCGTTCACCCCGATGTGCATCTCCTGCAGCCCCGCTCCGCTGCCCAGCGCCGCGGCGAGGAGCGCGGCGACGAGGACGCCGACGGGAAGCGCAAGGGGACGATTTCCATAGAAGATGTGCGCGACCTCATCGCCACCCTCGACCGCCGCCCCTACGAGGGGGTTCGCCGGGTGGTCATCCTGGACGGTGTGCACACCCCGCCCCTGGGGGTGGAGGCGGCCGCAGCCCTGCTCAAGTCCCTCGAGGAGCCCCCGCCCAGCGTCGTCGTCCTGGCCCTCGCCGCCAACCCCCGGCATGTGCTTCCCACCATCGTGTCCCGTACCGTGCAGGTGCGCGTCCCGCCGCCGAGTCTCGACGATGCGACCGCGCTTCTTGCCGCCATCGCCGCCCTTTCCCCCGAGCAGGCGCGGGCGCAGCTGGCCGCCGCCGGGGGGGATCTGGGTGCCGCGCTCACCCTCGGGGGCACGGACATCCGGGAGCTGGCCGAACTGGTGGCCGCCGCCGCCGGGGGTGATGGTGTCGCCCTGAGCGCTCTGGCTCGACGCGTGAAGGAAACAGGGACAGCCCTGCCCTTGATCGCTGCCATCGTCGCCACGCTCCGTGGCGCGCCCCGGGAGGATGCCGAGAGGCTACTGGATGCGGCTGCGGCCCTCTTTGCCTCCCAGCGAATGGCAGCGGCGCTCAACATCGGCCTGGACTCCGTGGCGGCGGGCCGTCTGGCGGCGCTCGATTGATTCCGGTCCGTCTCCCCCACCGCGGCGTGCGCGCCTGCTGGCAGGTGGCCCGCCTGCTGGGCGCCGACACTCTCCTGCGAAGCGATCACCCGCCCCTGATCCTGCAACGCACCCTGTTTCGCCGCATCTACCGGCCCCGCTCCGCCATCTCCCTGGCCCGCATCAACGGTATCACCCTGCTGTTCCCGGCCGTGTTTTTCGCGCCACTGGCCCGGCGGGGTTTCGACCGCCTGACCACTGATCGCGTGCGACGCTACCTGCAGCCTGGCATGGTGGCGGTGGATGTGGGAGCCCACGCCGGGTACTACACCTTGCTGTTTTCAGAGCTGGTGCGGCCCGGCGGTGGGGTCCACGCCGTGGAGCCGGCACCGGCCAACCTCGCCCTGTTACGCGCCAACCTCGAGCGCCACCACGCCGGCAACGTCACCATCCACACTTGCGCCGCCGGCGCCAGCAGCGGCAGGCGGACCTTCGCGCTCACCCAGCTCGGCGACACCAATTCTTTGTACGACCACCCGTTGGCTCCGGCGGTGGAAAGGATCGTCGTCGACGTGACCCCGCTGGATGCCCTGCTCACCGGACCCGCTCACCTCATCAAGGTGGACGTGGAAGGGGCGGAGCTGGACGTGCTGGCGGGCATGCCCCAGGTGCTGGCAGCCAGCCGCGCCATGGCCATGGTCATCGAGTGGAACCCGGCCTGCCTGGGCGCTGCCGGCAGGGACGCCCTCGAACTCCCCCGAGCCCTCACCGACTTGGGCTTCAGCGTCACCGTGATCGATGAGCAGGAGGGGACGGCCGAGCCGCTCGCTGCCTTCCTGGCGAATCGGCCGGTGGATGCGCTGCCCCCCACCTGGTTTGCCAATCTGTGGGCGGAGCGGCCCTGAGTCTCGCCTGCCGTCTTCATCGAGACTTCATCCGAGGATGAGAGAAGGGGCCGGGGAGCGCTGGACCTCGGCCGCCAGTGGCCGGCGACGCATCCCCAACGTGTCGAGCTGGCAGGGGAGGGGATCCGACCGCGAGCGTGGAGGCGAACCTCCGCTCACCTCGCGGGGGCTGGGAGGTAGGGTGGGTGGGGTGTGCTGGAGG
>JABRVY010000185.1:0-4433 GCA_039961755.1 Acidobacteriota bacterium
CCGAAGCCGGTTTCCGGGCGGCGGGCCCGCACCCCCAGGGTCACCAGGCCCCCCACCTCCCTGGCCGCCCGGGCGGCCACCCGCAGTGCCCGCCGCAGCGCCTCGCCGTCCTCCACCAGGTGATCCGCCGGCAGGAGAATCATGGTGGCGTCCGGGGCCCGCTCCGCCAGCCGCCACGCCGCCCACCCCACGCACGCCGCGGTATCCCGGCCCTCGGGTTCGACCAGCAGGTTGTCGGCCGGGATCTCCGGCACCTGGCCGCGGACCTCCTCGGCCATCGCCGCCGCCGTCACCACCCAGGTCCGCTCCGCTCCGGCCAGCGGCAACACCCGCTCGAGGGTGGCGCGCAACAGCGACGTTCCCCCGGCCAGGGGCAGCACCTGTTTCGGGCGGTGGCGACGGGAGAAGGGCCAGAACCTCGTTCCCGAGCCACCGGCCATGATCACTACCCAGAGCTGGTCGTCACCCGAAGTAGGCATCGAGCTCCTCGAGGGTGGAAATCCTCCTGTAGCCGTTGCTGAACATGGCGAGGCGGTCCACCAGCACGGCGCGCAGGCCGGCGGACTCGGCGCCCCGGTAGTCGTCCAGGGGAGAGTCCCCGACGTGCAGGCAGGCAGAGGGCGCCACCCCCAGCCGCGCGGCGGCGCGCAGGAAGATCTCCGCCGCCGGCTTTTCCACCCCTTCCAGGGCGGAGACGTGGACGCTGGAAAAGTAGGGGGAAAGCCCCAGTCGGTCCAGCAGCTCAGGGAGGCGCGAGTCCCAGTTGGACACCACCGCCATCGGCACCCCACGCCCCCGCATCCGCTCGAGCACCCCCCGCACCTCCGGAAATACGTACCACAGAGTGGGATCGGCGAAGGCCTCGAAGAGCTCGGCGAGCACCGGCCGCCAGGGGGCGGGGTGAGCGAGGCGCGTCAGCACCCGGCGGAGAAACTCCCCCCACCACTCCCGCTCCCCCCCTTTCAGGTGGTGGTAGCGGTCGAGCCCCGTCGGGTGCAGCTCGTTGAGCTCCGCCCACACGGCGCGAAACACCGGCGCGACGGTCTCGGCGTCCACCGCGGGACCCCAGCGCCCCAGCACCCGCGCGTACACCTCCGGCGGCGAGGGGCGTGCCTCGATGAGGGTTCCCCCCACATCCAGCAGCAGGGCCTGCGGGGAATCGTCGGCGTTGGCAGTCAGGTTGCACCTCCCGGACTCGAGTCGGGCCGTGAGGTATTCTACGTGCACCGGCTCGAGCGGGAGGCCCCATGACGATCACCTGCGCCCGCTGTGGCGCCACCACCGAAGCGCTCCCGGCCCCGCCCCTGCCCACCGCGGCGGGCCAGGAGGTGCACCGGCGCACCTGCCCGAGCTGCTGGAAGGCCTGGCTTTCAACCCAGGTGATGATCATCAACGAGTACCGCCTGAACCTGGTGGATCCGGAGATTCGCCGCCGCCTGGAGGCGGAGATGCGGCGTTTCTTGTGTCTCGAAGGGGTGCAACCGGCGTGACCCCACTGGCGGAGCTGGCGCGCGCCATGCTGACCGCGGCCGTGAACGCCGTGCAGCCGGCGGCGCTGATGCGTCGCCTGGCGTTCCTGGCGGACGGCGTCGCCTTCCAGGAGTTGACCTTGGCGCCGCGCGGCCGGCTGGTTCTCGTCGCCCTGGGCAAGGCCGCCCCGGGGCTCGCGGAGAGCTTCCTCGCCCGCTGCCGTCGCCGGCCCGACCGGCTGTGCATCATCGCTCCCCACGGCGTCCCGGCGAGCCGCGAGGTGGAGCCGTTCCTCCTGCGGGGCGGGCACCCCATCCCGGATGAGGCCGGCGAGCGCGCCGCCGGTCAGCTGCTGGACCTGCTCGCCGGTCTCGACCCCGCGGACGGCGTGGTGCTGCTCCTCTCGGGCGGCTCCTCGGCGCTCCTCGCCTCCCCGCTGCCAGGTGTCGAGCGTCAGGAGGTGGTGGCGGTGACCCAGGCGCTGCTGCGCGCCGGCGCCCCGATCCACGAGCTCAACGCCGTGCGCAAGCACCTGCTGGCCGCCACCGGCGGCCGCCTGGCGGCCGTCTGCCCGGCCCCCATCCTCACCCTGGCGCTCTCCGACGTGCCCGGGGACGACCTGGCCACCATCGCCTCCGGTCCCACGGTGGCCGATCCCACCACTTTTGCCGACGCCTCGAGAGTGCTGGAGTGCCGGGGGGTGGCCGAGAGATTTCCTGATCTGGCGGCGGTCTTTGCCCGCGGAGCCCGGGGTGACCTGGCGGAGTCCCCCAAACCCGGCGATCCGGCCCTCGGGCGCTCGCGCGTCGCTCTTCTGGGCAGCAACCGGGAGGCGCTGGAGGCGGCGGCGGAGGTGGCCGTGGCGGCCGGTCTGACCCCCGTCACCCTCACCCGCACCTACCGGGGCGAGGCGCGGGCGTTGGGCGAGGCGCTGGGGGCGCTGGCGTGCCAGGTGGATCCCGCGGCACCGCGCGCCCTCCTGGCCGCCGGTGAGACCACCGTGACCGTGCGTGGCGCCGGCAGGGGCGGGCGCAACCTGGAGGCGGCGCTGGCCGCCGCCGCTGCCCTCCACGGTCGTCCAGGCCGCTGCGTGCTGTTTGCCGGCAGCGACGGCGTCGACGGCACCTCGCCGGCGGCCGGCGCGGTGGTGGATGGGGACACCCTGCGCCGCGCCGCCCAGCGGGGTCAGGACGGCGAGCGGGCCCTCGCCGACAACGACTCCTGGGGGTTCTTCGAGGGCAGTCCGGAGGCCATCGTCACCGGCCCCACCGGCACCAACGTCGCCGATGTGGCATTCGTGCTGGTGGCCGGAGGCAGGCGAACCTTCGTGCCGGCCGTTGACCGCCGCGCCGGGCTGCCCCTCGAGGGGGCGACCTGCCGCTACCCGCGCCAGACCAGGAAGCCCACGTAGCAGGCGTACATGAGCAGGAACAGCACCCCCTCCCGTCGACCCACACGCCCCCGCAGCGCCAGCGCCACCCCCAGCACCACCGTTGCCAGCGCCGACACCGGGGCATCCTGGCGCGCCAGCAGGGGGCTCAGTGGCCCCGGCGCTACCACGTACGCCACCGCGAGCACCCACCCGATATTGAACACGTTCGAACCCAGGACGTTACCCACGGCGATGTCGGTTTCACCGCGGCGCGCCGCCACCAGCGAGGTGGCCAGCTCCGGCAGGGAGGTGCCCACCGCCACCAGGGTCAGGCCGATGAGCGCCTCGCTGGCCCCCATGGCCTCGGCCAGGAACACGGCGCCGCGCACCAGAAGCTCCGCGCCGACGAGCAGCGTGCCAGTCCCCAGCAGGACCGATCCGACGCTGCGGGGCAACGACAGCACCCGGGAAGGGACCTCGCCCTCGCCCCCCCCGCCGCGGGAAAACACCGCCACCATGAAGGCGGCGAACACCACCAGCAGCGTCAATGCCTCCCCGCGCGCCATCGCCCCGTCCCAGCCGAAGACCATGACCAGGGCGGCGAGGAGCAGCCCGAACGGGAGGTCCAGGCGCAATGCCCCGCGGGTGGCCGGCAACGCCCGCACCAGCGCCGCCGCCCCGAGGATGAGCAGGATGTTGGAGGTGTTCGACCCCAGCACGTTGCCCACGGCCACATCCACCTTGCCGGTCAGCACCGCCACCAGGGACACCAGGAGCTCCGGGGCGGAGGTGCCGAAGGCAACCACGGTCAACCCCACGGCGAGGGGGGTGAGGCCGCAGCGCAGCGCCAGCGACGAGGCCCCCACCACCAGCCAAACGGCCCCTTTCACCAGAGCCGCCAGGCCAACGACAACCGCCACCGCTGCCAGTGCCGTCAGCACGCCAAAGGCTAGCACGCACCTCGCGACCTCGGTGCCGGCCGCGCGGGTGCGTGCCTGCAACCCCCACCCGGTGAACCTGGCCGGTCGCCACGTGCTGTACTGGATGATCGCCGCCCGCCGTCGGACGTGGAACTTTGCCCTCCAGTACGCCGCCGAGGTAGCGGCCCAGCTGGGCCGGCCACTCGTCGTCTTCGAGGCGCTGCGCTGCGGTTACCGGTGGGCCAGCGACCGGCTGCACGCCTTTGTCCTGCAGGGGATGGCGGACAACCTCGAGGCCTTTGCGGGCACGCCGGTCCTCTACTACCCCTGGGTGGAGCGCGCCCCCGGCGAGGGGCGGGGCCTCCTGGAGACGATGGCCCGGGAGGCCGCCCTGGTGGTCACCGACGACACCCCGGTCTTTTTCCTCCCCCGCATGGTGGCCGCCGCGGCGGCGCGCCTGGAGGTTCCCCTGGTGGCCATCGACGGGGTGGGCCTGCTGCCCCTGAGCGTCACCGGCGCCCCATTTCCCACCGCCTTTGCCTTCCGCCGCTTCCTGCAGCGCACCCTGCCCGCCCACCTCTCGGAGGTGCCGAAGGCAACCACGGTCAACCCCACGGCGAGGGGGGTGAGGCCGCAGCGCAGCGCCAGCGACGAGGCCCCCACCACCAGCC
>JABRVY010000186.1:0-7258 GCA_039961755.1 Acidobacteriota bacterium
CACCTGGGGCCCCCCGCCAACCCCGAGGAGACCCCCCTGCACATCAAACCGGAGTGGTACTTCTTCCCCCTCTTCCGCTGGCTCAAGCTGGTGCCCCTGTGGCTGGGGATGGCAGGGACCCTGGTAGTCGGGCTTGCCTTGGTTTTCTGGCCGTTTCTGGAAGGAGCCTGGCGGAAGCGGCGGCCCCGCTCGGAGGCGGCGATGGCACTCGGGGGGGTGTTCCTGTCGCTGGTGCTGGGGTTTCTGATCTGGGAAGCACTGTCGTGAGGCGGCGGATCCGGCCGGTCCGCTGAGGAGGCGTGCATGTCTTTGCAATTCAAAAAGTTCATCGTGGCACTCTTTTCCCTGGCTTTCATCGCCGCGGTCATCATCGTGGGCCTTATTCAGCGGGATCGGGCGAGGCCCGAGAAGGCTGCCCGCGCCTACGCCGACGAGGCCACCAAGGCGTGCATCAACTGCCACGACCAGAAGCACGCGGCGGTGGTGTGGAACCGCCAGTGGGAGCAGTCCCGCCACGCCGAAAAGGGGATCGGCTGCATGGCCTGCCATCAGGCGGCCGAGGGGGACCCCGACCTGTGGCGGCACGAGGGGTACCTCGTCGCCACCGTGCCCTCTCCCAAGGACTGCGCCTCCTGCCACGAGAAGGAGTACAGGGAGTTCACCGCCTCCCACCACGCCAAGGCGGCACAGTTCATCGGCTCCCTGGACAACATCCTGGGTGAGGTGGTGGAGGGAACGCAGGCGGCCAATCTCGGCTGCAAGCAGTGCCACGGCTCGGTGGTCAAGATCGACGAAAAGGGTTTACCCCTCCCCGGTGGCTGGCCCAACACCGGCATCGGCCGGGTGAACCCCGACGGCTCCCTGGGCACCTGCACCGCCTGCCACACGCGGCACATGTTCTCCAAGGCCCAGGCGCGGGAGCCGCGCACCTGCGGGCGCTGCCACATGGGGCCCGACCACCCGCAGATCGAGATTTACGAAGAGTCCAAGCACGGCATCATGTTTGCCGCTCACCGGGAGGCCATGCGCCTGGACGCCGACGAGTGGATCGTGGGCAAGACCTACACCGCCGCCCCCACCTGCGCCACCTGCCACATGGCGGCCACCCCCACCCAGGCCTCCACCCACGATGTGGGGGCCCGCATCTCCTGGACTTTGCGGCCGCTGTTTTCCAAGCGGCTGGAGAACTGGGAGGAGAAGCGGGCGGCCATGACCAAGGTGTGCCTGGAGTGCCACGGGGTCAACTGGGTAACCAACTACATGCAGATGTTCGACAGCGCCGTGGAGCACTACAACACCAAGTTCGCCGGCCCGGCCAACCAGGTGATGGAGAAGCTCAAGGCCGCTGGCAAGGTCACCCCCACCCCCTTCGACGACGCCATCGAGTGGACCTTCTACGAGCTGTGGCACCACGAGGGGCGGCGGGCCCGCCACGGCGCCTCCATGATGGGTCCCGACTTCACCCAGTGGCACGGTTTCTACGAGGTGGCCAAGCACTTCTACGCCAAGTTCCTGCCCGAGGCGGAAAAGCTCTTGCCCGGAGTGAGCGAGGTGGCGCTGGCGCAGGAGGGACACCAGTGGAAGAAGGGGATGTCCCCCGAGGAACTCCGCCGGATGATCGCCTTCTACGAGGATCGGTACGGGCAGAGGGTACAGTAGAAATATGACCGCGGGGTTGCCATTGGCAACCCTGCTTTTCTACCGTGTTATGGGATTGCGCCCACGAGCGCAGAAGGAGGTGAAAACAATGAAGACCCTCGCAGCACTTTCGACAGCGGCACTCCTGCTGGCCGCCCTGCCCCTTGCGGCCCAGGAGGCGGCCAGGCCCCCGGAACCCAAGCTGGAGTTGCAGCTGTCAGGCTTCTATGAGTTCAACGGGTACACCCAGAACAACTTCTTCCTGGGGCGCAACCCCGCCGGGGCGGTGAGCGACAAGGACGACTACATGATCCAGCTCTTCCGCTTTACCCCGGTGCTCTCCTACGGACCGAACATCAAAGGGGTGCTCTCCATCGACGTGGCCCAGGGGATCTGGGGTGTGGACAACGAGTACCGGGACAACTTCCGCCCCGGCTTTTCCAACCTCTACAACAACAAGGACACCAACTTCCTGATCCACGTGGACACCGCCTACGTGGAGTTTTCCGCCCCACAACTGAAGGGCACGGCGGTGCGCCTGGGACGCATGCGCAACGACCTGGGCAACCGCCTGGTGCTGGACCAGGACGGCGACGGCATCCAGGTGCAGAAGAGCTTCGGCGGCTGGACGGCGGTGTTCGACTGGACCAAGATGTTCGAGGGCACCGATGGGCTCACCGATCGCAACTTCAACGGCAACCCCGACGGCCGGGACGCCGACCTGGTGTACGTGGACCTCAAGAGCAAGCAGGGCAACTTCAACCTCAACCCGTTCCTGGTCTACTACAAGGATCGCGGTATCGCCGACGGGCGCAGCTACATCCCCAACGAGCTGCAGTACTTCAACGCTCGCTTCCGACCCAACATCACCCAGGCCACGGTGCTGGGCCTGGCCTGGGACGGCAAGCTGGGCAAGGTGGCCTTCAAAGGTGAGCTAGACCTGCTCACCGGCAAGGACGACATCGCCAACGTCAATTCCGGTCCGAACCAGCTACTGGACGTCAACAACGGCGATCTCCGCGGGCACAACCTCTACCTGGACTTCAAGCTCCCCGTCGGCACGAGCACAGTGGGGGCCCTCTTCGGCCTGGGCTCGGGGGATGACGATCCCATGTCCGGCAAGGGCAACATCAACAAGATCCGCACCAACGGCTTCTTCTACGTCACCGAGATCTGGGAAGACTCCATCATGCCCGACGAGCAGGGGATCACGCCCCAGGGGTTGGGCTCCCCCGCCTCTCGCGGCTACCGGGAGTTCGAAAACACCACGCTGCTGCAGCTCAACGCCACCTTCCCCCTGAACGCCGAGTGGAAGCTGTTCGCCTCGGGTACCCTGGTGCGGGCCACCGAGGCGCTGCGCCCCTGGGCCGACCGCAACGGCAATGGCGCCATCGACCCGGGCGAGTTTGGCAGCGACAGTTCCCGGGACCTTGGAAAGGAGATCGACCTGCGCCTGGACTGGACCATCATGAAGAATCTCGTCTGGACGCTGCGGGGTGGCATCTTCTTCCCGGGCGATGCGGCTGGCTACCTGATCAACGGTACCAACGCCTACGCCAAGGACGCCTGGGAGGTGCGCACCACGCTGCGATTCAACTTTGGCGGTCTCAAGCTGATGTAGCGGCGAGATGGTCGCCCCTGGGGGTGACCGCCGGAGGAGGTTGAACATGAGGAAAAACACGCTCATCGCGAGCCTGACGGTGGCCCTGGCGGTGGCCGCCCTGGCGGTGGCGGCGCCTCCGCGCCCGGCCGCCAGGGGGAAGGGCAAGGGCGCCGCCCCGGCGGCGGTCAAGCCGACCCACCCCGAGGTGGACCCGGCCGAGGCCTGCGACAGCTGCCACGCTGAGGCCACCCCCCAGGTGTACCAGGAGTGGTTTGCCGGCAAACACGGGATGAACAACGTCAAGTGCTTTGTCTGCCACGGTTCGGTGGGGACGGACTTCGTGCGGCGGGCACCGGTGGAGCGCTGCATCGGCTGCCACGGCGAGCAGGTGGCCTCCATGGGCCACCCCGTCATGGCCGGCAAGGACTGCTTCTCCTGCCACCCGCCCCACCTCCTTTCCCCCCACCGACTGGGGCGCAGCGTCGCTGGAGGTGCGCAATGACGACCTTTTCTCGTCGCAGCTTCCTGGAGGCCTCCGCCGCCGCCTCGGCCCTGGCCGCCCTGGGGGGAATGCCCGGGGTACGGCAGGCCATGGCCGCCACCGTCGCCGGGGGTGAAAAGTGGGTGAAGAGCGTGTGCCGTTACTGCGGCACCGGCTGCGGGCTGTTCATCGGCGTCAAGGACGGCAAGGTGTTTGCCGTCAAGGGTGACAAGGACAACCACAACGCCGGCTTTCTGTGTCTCAAGGGGTTCTTGCTGCCGCAGATCCTCACCGCTCCCGACCGCTGCCTCCACCCCCTGGTGCGCAAGGAAGGCAAGCTGGTGCGCGCCTCCTGGGAGGAGGCGATGTCGCTGGTGGCCAGCAAGTTCAAGGAGGCCATCGAAAAGCACGGCCCCGACAGCGTCGCCTTCTACGGCTCGGGACAGGGACTCACCGAGGAGACCTACTGCGCCAACAAGCTCTTCAAGGCCGGCATCCGCACCAACAACGTGGAGGGCAACCCCCGCCTGTGCATGGCCTCGGCGGTGGCCGGATACGTCACCACCTACGGCAAGGACGAGCCCATGGGCCTGTACGAGGACATCGACCACGCCGATGTCATCCTCCTCATCGGCAGCAACACCGCCGAGGCCCACCCGATCGTCTTCCAGCGGGTGGTGCGCCGCAAGGAGACGGGCCGGGGGGTGAAGGTGATCGTCCTGGACCCCCGCTTCACCCCCACCTCCCGCATCGCCGATCTGCACATCTCCTTCACCCCCGGCAACGACCTGGCCATCCTCAACGCCATGGCCCACGTGCTGGTCAAGGAAGGGATGGTGGATGAGGGCTTCATCGCCAAGCATGTGGCCTTTGGCGAGGGGACCGAGGTCAACAAGGGCTTCGAGGACTACAAGGCCTTCCTCGCCGAGTACACCCCCGAGAAGGCTGCCGCCATCGCTGGCTGCAGGCCTGAGGACATCGTCACCGCGGCGCGCTGGTTCGGGGAGCGCGGCAAGGCGGCCACCTCCATGTGGACCATGGGCCTGAATCAGCGCACCAAGGGGGTGTGGGCCAACAACCTGGTGCACAACCTGCACCTCATCACCGGCAAGATCGGCACCCCCGGCAACACCCCCTTCTCCTTGACCGGGCAGCCCAACGCCTGCGGCGGCGTGCGGGACGGCGGGGCGCTGTCGCACCTGCTGCCCTACGGGCGCCTGGTTGCGAACGACGTCCACCGGGCGGAGATGGAGAAGCTCTGGGGGGTGCCCGAGGGGACGCTGAAGCCCAAGCCGGGGCTGTCCACGGTGGACATGTTCCGCGCCCTGGAGGCCGGGGACATCAAGTGCATGTACATCATGTGCACCAATCCGGGGCAATCGCTGCCCAACGTGAATCGCTACCGCAAGGCCATGGAGCGGGCGGACGCCTTCGTGGTGGTGGCGGAGGCCTTCCACCCCACCCGCACCTCGGAGCTGGCCGACGTGGTGCTGCCGGCGGCGCTGTGGGCGGAAAAGGAGGGGGTGTATGGCTGCGCCGAGCGGCGCTACCAGCTGCTGGAGCAGGCCATCCCGCCGGCCGGCGAGGCCCGCCCGGACTTTGCCATCCTGTGCGACCTGGCGGCCCGGCTGGGGCACGGCAAGCTCCTGCCCTTCAAGACTCCCGCCGATGTCTGGGCGGAAATCCTGACCATCTGCAAGGGCACCGTCTACGACTTCTCGGGCATGACCCGGGAGCGGCTCAAGGAGGCCCACGGCCTGCTCTGGCCCCTGCCCACCCAGGGCCACCCGGGGACCAAGCGGCGCTACGTGAAGGGGGACGATCCCATGGTGCCCGCCGACCACCCGGACCGCATCCTCTTTTACGGACGTCCCGACAAGAAGGCCGTGGTGTGGTTGCGGCCCCAGCGACCTCCCGAAGAGGTCCCGGACACCGAATTCCCCTTCTTCCTCACCACCGGCCGGGAGATCGAGCACTGGCACACCGCCACCATGACCCGCAACTGCAAGGAGCTGGCCAACACCAACCTGGAGTCCATGGCCCAGCTGCACCCCAACGACGCCAAGAAACTCGGCGTGCGGGCGGGACAGTCGGTGCGCCTCACCTCCCGGCGGGGTTCCCAGGTGTTCCGCGTCAAGGTGACCGACAACTCCAAAGAAGGGGTGGTGTTCATTCACATGCATGACCCCGACCGGATGTGTAACGTGCTGACGATCGATGCAGTGGACCCCGTCTCCCGGCAGCCGGAGTTCAAGGTCTGCGGGGTACGGGTGGAGAAGGCGTAAACGCGGTCCTGGCCCGCCCTCCCTGGGGGGGCGGGCCAGCTGGAGTTTCTGTGGGGGGGAGATGCTGATCGCAGGCGTAGTGATCGAGACGCTGCCCGGCCGGGCCCCGCAGGTGGCCCTCCGCCTGACCTCCCGGGCCGGGGTGCGGGTGGAGGGAGGGGACGGGGACCGCCGCCTGGCGGTGGTCGTGAGCGCCCCGAGCGGGGGCGAGCTGGAGCGCTGGGCCGAGGAGTTGGTGCGCGACGACGAGGCCGTCCTCGGCGTGTTCCCCACCTACGTGGGTGAGGATGGTGGGCAGTAGCCGCTTCGCCTGGCTCCGGGCGCTGCTCGCCCCGGCGCCCCTGCGCCCGCCGGGGGCGAGGCCGGAGCGGGAGTTTGCCGCCCTGTGCATCCGCTGCGGCCGCTGCGGGGCGGTGTGCCCCTACCGCAGCCTGGTGCCGGCGGGGTGGGCCTACGGGCCGGAGGCGGGTACCCCCATGGTGGTGGCCCGCTCGGTGCCCTGCTACCTGTGCATGGAGTGCCCGCCGGTGTGCCCCTCGGGCGCCCTGGACCCCATCACCGACAAGCGGGCGGTGCGCATGGGCGTCGCCGAGGTGAACCCCGCCACCTGCTACGCCCACCTGGGGATCCTCTGCCGCACCTGCGTGGACGAGTGCCCCCTGGGGGCGGCGGCGCTGGGGCAGGACGGCCAGCTTCGTCCGCTGGTGCGGGAGGGGTGCGTGGGGTGTGGGGTCTGCGAGAAGGTCTGCCCCACGCCCGAGCCCGCCATCGTGGTGCGCCCCGCCACCGGGGGGGTGCGCCCTTGAGCCCGTCGGAGCCGGGGAGCCGGCGCTGGACCCGCTGGCGGCGTCTCACCCAGGCCGGGGTGGCCCTCTTCTACCTGGCCCTCCCCTGGGTCAACGCGGCGGGTTTTCGGGAGGTGGCGGGCACTCTTGCCTCCCTGAAGGTGGGTCCGGTGGACCTCACCGAGCCGGTTGCCGCCCTGGCCGCCGCCCTGGCCGGTCTCACCGTGAGCTGGGAGCTGGTGCTGGGGGTGGCCCCGGTGGCCGCCCTGGCGCTGCTGGCGGGGCCGGTGTTTTGCTCCTGGGTGTGCCCCTGGGGACTCATCTCCGAAGGGGTGGACCGGCTGCGCCAGCGCCTGGGGCCGCGGCCCTGGAGGGGTTCGCCGTGGGTGGGGGTGCGGCGGCTGCGCTGGGCGGCCCTGGCCGGGGTGCTGCTCGCGGGGGCGCTGCTGGCCGCACCCCTGGGGGC
>JABRVY010000187.1:0-6071 GCA_039961755.1 Acidobacteriota bacterium
CACGCCTGGAGCCTGCTGTTCAACGCCGCCGCTGCGAGGGCGGCGTTGAACAGCAGGCTCCAGGCGTGAGTGGCGAACCCCGCCGCCAGGGCCTGGCTGGCCGGGATGCCCAGGGCGGTGAGGGCGGCAGTCCACCCCGCCTCCAGGGTGCCGAAGTTGCCTACCGCGTTGAGGGGGAGCGCCGCTCCCAGGGTGGCTCCCAGGGTGCCCCACAGCACGGTGGCCGCCGGCCATACAAGCCCCATGGCGCGCAGGAGCAGCACCGTCACCCACCACACCCCGCCCCAGGCCGCCAGGGAGAGGGCCATGGCCGCTGCGGCGCGCCCGGGGGTGGCGACAAGGCGCTTGAGTTCGGCTCGCACTTGCAGCGCCTGCCGCAGCACCCGCCGCCATCGCGGTGAGGCGTGCCGGTACCGGCGCGCCGCTGCGGCCAGAAACCTTTGCACCACCGCCGCCACCGCCAGGACGGTTGCCGCCACGATGACCAGCGCCGTGCCGGCAAGCGCGCCGCGCGCGCCCAGCCAGAGGCCGGCCACCGTGGCCCACACCAGCAGGGCCAGCAGGTCCAAAAGGCGTACCGTGACCACCACCGACACCCCGCGCAGAAGGCCGGGTACCCCGGCCCGGTGCAGCAGCGGGAGGGTTGCCGCCTCGCCCAGGCGCATGGGGACCACCGCGGCGGCGAACTGGGTCACGGCGTGGACGGCCAGCGCCCGCAGGGCGCCGAGGGAGCGGCCGACCACCACTTTGAGGCGCAGACCCCGCAGCGCCGCCACCGCCGCTGTGACAGCGAAGGCAGCCGCCAGGCCGGAAGGTTGCGCCCGGATGGCGAGCTGGACGACGTGCTGCGGACGGGCCACGGCGAGAAGGCCGACCGCCAGCACCAACCCCAGCAGCAGCAACGGCCACGCCCGCTGCCGGTCGACTCGCTTCACCTCCGGGTCCTCTCCCGGGCGCGCAGCTCCTCCAGGAGCCTGCGGTTGACGGCCACCAGATCGGCGAGCACGGCCAGAACCGCCAGCTGGATGCCGGTGATCCCCAGCACCGCGGCGGCGATGAGGGACTGCACGTGGCCAGCGGGGGAAATGCCGGTGAGGTAGAAATAGCCGAAACGGGCGAACAGCGCCAGGGACGGCACCAGCAGCAGGGCGGCGATGGTGAGGAGCAGGCGCAGGGGGCGATAGATGAAGATGAGTCGGACGAGCCCGGCCGACTGTAGCAGGACGTAGCCCACCGTGCTGCGGAACAGGCGAGAGGGGCGGCTGGGCGGCCGGGTGGGCACCGGTACGGAGACGACCTGGAACCCCGCCAGGCCCGCCTGGATCAGACTTTCCAGGGTGTAGGTGAAGGTGGTGAAGCAGTTGAGGTGGGCGGCGGCGCGCCGGGAGAAGGCGCGAAAGCCGGTGGTGGCGTCGAATACGGGCACCCCCGAGAGGAGGCGCACCACGCCGGCGCCCAGCCGTTGCAGCCAGCGCTTGGTAAGCGAGAAGTGGGCGAGGGTCGCCACGCCGCGATCGCCCAGCACCATGTCCGCTCGCCCGGCGAGGATCGGCTCGGTCAGGGTCGGGATGGCGGCCGGGTCGTACTGCCCGTCGGCGTCGGTGTTGACGATGACGTCGGCGCCGGCCTCCAGGGCGGCGGCCAGGCCCGCCATGAACGTTGCCGCCAGGCCGCGATGGGTCGGCAGCCGCACGACTCGCGCTCCCCGGGCGGCGGCCACGGCGACGGTGGCATCGCTGGAGCCATCGTCCACCACCTGCACCTCCACCTCGTCGAAGCCGGACACGGCGCGGGGAAGCTCGGCCAGGGTGCCCGGTAGCGCCGCCTCTTCGTTCCACGCCGGGATCTGGATGACCAGTTTCACGGGCTTGCTCCCACCATCACTCGAGGCGCACGGGGCCGTCCCAGCAGGCAGAGCCAGACGCTGCCGGCAAGTCCCGCGGCGGCTGAGAGCACGACCCAAATCGGCAGGTGGGCCTCCATCTCCACGAAGGAGGTGCCGCGGGGGACCACGAGCGCGGTCCACAGGCCGTCCACCACCTCGGAGGCGACAGACTGTCCGTTGACCCGTGCATGCCACAGGGAGGGTCGGTGCTTGATCATCATGACCAGCAGGCGCGGCGCCTCGCTGTGCACCTGCGCAGCCACTCGGGTGGTCGCAACGTGGGCCACGTGCACCTGTGTCGCACCCGGGGCGGTGGCTGCGGCGACGGCCGGAAGCCTTTCGGCGGCCACGGAGACGGTCAAGGGATCGGTGGGTGCGACGCCGCCCTCGGGGGCGAGGGCCCGGGCCACGAAAGCCATCGGGCGTGCTGAGGTCGCCAGCCAGGTGCGCGCTCCACCCCGCTCCCCCAGGAGCAGTAATCCGGAGGTGTCCCACAGGAGCGTGGGCTCACCGGGCATGGCGGCCCCTGGCCGGACGAGCAGCTTTCCCTCCCCCGGGGGTACACCGGCGGGCACGGCGAACCAGTTCCAGGCGTCGCTCTCCTGGGCCAGGGATGGGTCAGGACGGAGATCGTGGCGCAGCCCGCCGGCGAGCAGCGTGACGCTGTCCACCGGGACCCCCGTCGTCGGCAGCGCCAGCCGCACGACGCCCTCGGGCAGATTCACGGCAACTGCCGCCCTCCCGCTCTCCCTTTCCTCCAGACGCCGGCCCGGCACGGCAACGGTGCGAGAGAACAGCTCCGCGGACACCACGTGAAGCTGAGCGGGTTCGACGAGAAGGCGGGCTCCCAGGCGAGGCAACGCCGGGTCGAGGATGCGGTCGAATGTGATCATGCCTTCGGGGCGAGGGCGCAGGGCAGCGGCGTAGCGCGGCTCGGCGGCGAGATTGGCGCCACGCAGGTCGGCAAGGGCAAAAGCGGCGGCGGTATCGGGGGGAAGGGTGGCGCCGAAGGCGACCAGGCGGGCTCCCCGCTCCTCACTTCCCACGGCATCCAGGGGGTCAGCCAGTACCGCCGCCGATGGCGGTGCGAAGGGCAGACCGTGGGCGGCAGGAGGGAGCAGGCGAAGCAGAACAATTCCGACGACGGCGGCGCCTACCCACCTCCCGGCCGCTGCCGAGGGAAGGCGGCGAGCGAGCAGGTGGGTGCCGGCAGCGGCCAGTACGGCGAATCCCAGTGCCGCCACCCCGAAGGGACGGGGGATGAGGCCGGGCACCCCGCTGAGGCCCTCGGGGCGATGGGCGAGCAGGGCAGCAGTCACGGTCACGCCCAGCCAGAAGGCGCGTCCGCCGACGGGAAAGGCAGCGAGAGCGCCTACCACCGCCAACACGATAACAGCAGCGCCGATGAAGGCGGCCTGGGCCGTGCGCAGCGCCTCGGGGGAGGGCGGAGAGGGCTCCAGCGCCGCGGTCAGGGGCTCTCCCCGACTGAACGGCACGACTGTCGAGGCCAGCCCCGGAGCCCCGCTTCGGCTCGGCGGCGGGGGCAAGGCGCCCGGCTCACTGGCTGCCCCGGCGAGCCACAGGCGCGGCGCCAGCATCGCCAGTGCCAGCACCGCAGCGAGCAGAGGCCAGGCCCACCGGCGAGATGGGCGAAACCCCCTGGCTGCCGCCGCCACCAGCAAGGCCGCCGCAGCGGCCATGAACTGCACCGCCTGGGCGCCACAGAAGTGCAGGAGGGCGAGCGTCACGGCACCGCTGCCGGCGCGCCGGGCGTCACTCCAGGAGGGGTGCACGACGGGTACGAGGAGCAGGGGCCCCAGGGCCAGCGCCGCGCCGTCGAAGGTCAGCCAGGTGCTGCTGGCGGCCCCGGAGAGGGCGTAGGCGGCGGCGCCCACCGCCGCTGCGGCGGGTGGGAACCCCAGCAGGCGGACCAGCCAGAAGGTGCTGGTCAGGCCCACCGTCACGGTAAGGGCGAGGAGCGCCGTCCAGCGCCACGGGGGACGCGCCAGCAGCGCGGCAGCCACGACGAGCGGGGTGCCCCCCTCCCCAGCGCTGGCGAGCCACCCCCCCCGGCCGCCACCGACCCACGGGTTCCACAGCGCTGTGCCAGCCGGATCCCGGGCGATGGCGGCGAGGCGCGGGCCGAGGGACGAGGCCGCCTCCACCGCCAGCGGGGAGGGTCGCGGGAACGGTCCGAGCAAGGAGCGCCAGGGGGCGACGGAGTGCAGCGCGGCCTCGGGGGCGAGCCGTCGCTCCAGTCCCAGGGCCGGGTAGAAGAGGGGTAGCAGCACCGCCAGCAGCAGGGCGCACAGGACCGCGGGCGAGGGGCGCTGCATGTCGCCATTGTAGGCGCATCCGCCCCCTCGGCTCGGGGAGCCCTCGCTGTGCTAGTCTTCCCCGATGCTGGTGCGGCTGGAACGCCTCGCCTACGCCCGCTCGGGGGACAAGGGGGACGACTCCAACGTCGGCCTGATCGCCCGCTCCCCGGAGATCTACGAATTTCTGCGCACCACGGTGACCGACGAGTGGGTGGCCGCCCGGCTGGGCCGCATCGCCCGCGGCGGGGTGCGCCGCTTCGAGGTGCCCAACGTGCTGGCCCTCAACTTCATCCTGCGCGACTCCCTGGGCGGAGGCGGCACCGCCAGCCTGCTCACCGACGCCCAGGGCAAGACCCACGCCCAGGCCCTGCTGCGCTGTGAGATCGAGGTGCCGGAGGCGTCGTTGAGAGCCGCCGGGCTCTGACCCCCGAGGATCGGCGGATCAATGGGGAGAAGAGAGTGTCAGAGAGATCCGTGCAAGAGAAAAGGGGGAGCCGTCGTGGCGATCGGGAATGCGACCGGAAGACGTCGTGCTTCGTGCAGGGGATGAGCACGCTGGCTGGCTCTCGCGGCTTCTGTTCTGCCACGGTCGTTGGGGGTGCGGCCGATCGTCGTGCTGGCGTGACCCGGCCGGGAGGCAGAGCGGCCGAGATGTTGGGCACACGACCTCTGGTGCGCCGGGGGCGTGCGTTGTGCGAGCTGGAGCGGCATGGGCTGGTGGACATCCTGGCACCGTAGGGCCAAGAAGGCCGGCGAGCTGTCCTGGCGCGACTGGTGGGTGATCGGCCGGGCGCGCTTTTGGATGGGAGTGTCGTGGTTCGGGCTGCGCCTGCTGGGCTTCGACCGGACGCGACGGCTGCTGGCTGGCCGGCCACCCGCGGGAGGCGCTCGCAGGGCGATGAGCGAGGAGGAGGTCCAGCGACTGGTGTTTCTGGTCGGTGTGGCGGCCCGCGCCGGCTTCACTCGCCACACCTGCCTGCCCCGCAGCCTGGTGCTGCAGCGCTTCCTGGTGCACCACGGCCTGCCCGCGGAGCTGCGCATCGGCGTGCGGCGGGAGAACGGTCAGATCGCCGGCCACGCCTGGGTGGAGGTGGACGGTGAGCCTATTGGAGAGCCGGAGGATGTCGAGAGCCGTTTCGCCCTATTGTTGACGAAGTGAAACATGGAGCCGAGGCCGCCGACGGGCGGGACGCGAGACGCTGCGCCAGGAACGATTCACCCTTCCCTGGAAAGGGTGCCAATTCTGGTGGGCACCGGGCACCAAGGATCGGCCTCGCCCGAGCGAGCCGAACCACCGCACCCTGGAACTGCGTCACAATTGAGGTCTTGTTGTATTGTGTTCTGTCGATAGTCAACTGTCGTGTTGACTTATTGCTATTGTTGTGATACGAAACAAGATGATGGGCCAGAGGGGAGACCCGGCAGGTTCGCGCAAGCGTGGCAAACAGTATTTGCTCAACGTGCGTCGTGCAGCGAGTCGTTGGATCTCCGCCCCAGGGACGGGTGACCGCTTCGCCTCGCCCGGTCACGGCTAGGAGACCCCGTCAACGAAAGATGGAGCGTGCGAAGGTGCCGTTAGGTGGGGCAGCGCTGTTGCGGTGGACCCGGCCTGAAGGCAAGGAGGGGGCGACGGAAAATGATTCCTACGGGTGCGTGCTTGGTGCAGAAGCGGGCTGCAGGCGGCCGGGTTGCCGCGTCGGCAGGCACGGTCCTGCTGGCGCTGGTGTGGGCGGCAGCGGCGGCGGCCCAGACAGCGGTGTACGACCGTCCGGGTACGTACACCTTCACCGTGCCGGCCAACGTCAGCCAGATCACCGTGCACGCCTGGGGTGCCGGCGGGGGCGGGGGCGGTCGCAGCAATACCGGAG
>JABRVY010000188.1:0-1380 GCA_039961755.1 Acidobacteriota bacterium
GATGCGGCTGGGGCAGGTGCCCGGGGCGGTGCCGGTGCGGGTGGAGGTGGAAGTCACCGAGGCGCTGGGCAGCGAGGCGGTGGTGCACTCCCGCCTGGCCGGCGCGCCCCTGGCGGCGCGCCTGCCCGGCGCTCCGTCGCTGGCCCTGGGGGAGGTGGTCATCTTCTCCTTGCCTCTCGACCAGCTGCACTTCTTTGACCCCGTCACCACCAGGCGGCTGCCCCTCCCGGGGGAAGGCGTCACCCGATCCCAGGCTGCGCCATGAGTGGCGGCCCCACCCCGGAGGCCGCCGAGTCCGCGAAGGAGCCGCGCCGCTTCCCGGCGGGTTTCCTCTGGGGCGCGGCGACCTCGGCGTACCAGATCGAAGGCTCCCCCCTGGCGGACGGGGCGGGGCCCTCCATCTGGCACCGCTTCTCCCACACCCCGGGGCGCATCGTCACCGGTGAGACCGCCGACGTGGCCTGCGACCACTACCGGCGCTGGGCCGCCGACGTGGAGCTGATGCGCCAGTTGGGGCTGTCGGCCTACCGCTTTTCCATCTCCTGGAGCCGCGTGCTGCCCGAGGGAACCGGACGGGTCAACCCGGCCGGGTTGGGTTTTTACGACGCCCTGGTGGACCGGCTGCTGGCCGCCGGGATCACCCCCCTCATCACCCTCTACCACTGGGACCTGCCCGCCGCCCTGGACGACCGTGGGGGGTGGCGCAACCCCGATGTGGCGCACTGGTTTGCCGACTACGCCCGGCTGGTGGTGGGCCGCCTGGGCGACCGGGTGCGGCTGTGGGCCACCCTCAACGAGCCGTGGGTGGTGGTGGACGCCGGCTACCTGCACGGGGTGCACGCCCCCGGTCAGCGCTGCCCCTTCGCCGCCGCCCGCGCCGCCGTGAACCTGCTGCGAGCCCACGGCGCCGCCGTCCAGGCGGCCCGCGCCGAGGGGGCGAGCCAGGTGGGGCTGGTGGTGAACCTGGAGCCCAAGTACGCGGCCAGCCAGGCCGACGCCGACGTGGCCGCGGCGGGTCGGGCCGAGGCCTACTGGAACCGGCAGTTTCTGGACCCGGTGTTTTTCGGCCACTTCCCCGAGGAGTTGCCGGCCATGTACGGGGAGGCCTGGCCGGCGGTGAGCGCGCAGGACCTCGCCCTCATCCGCACCCCGGTGGACTTCATCGGCGTGAACTACTACACCCGCGGCGTGGTGCGCCACGACCCCACGGCCATCCCCGACCAAGCCGGGCGGGTGCGGCAGGAGCAGGCCTTGCACACCGCCATGGAGTGGGAGGTCTTCCCGGCGGGGCTGGAGGAGATCCTGGTGTGGGTGAGCCGGCGCTACGGCCGCCCGGCGATCTACGTCACCGAAAACGGCGCCGCCTTCCCTGACCCCCCC
>JABRVY010000189.1:0-1530 GCA_039961755.1 Acidobacteriota bacterium
ACCCCCACCAGATGATGATCGGCGCGGTTGGCGCCGGTCGCCGCCACCTCCAGCCGCATCACCTCGGGGTCGGCGACGATGCGAACGCCCGCAAGGCCCACCGGGCCGGAAAAGCCCATCGCCCCGCCGGTGACCTGCTCCACCTTGGCCTCCGAGGCCAGCTGCAGGTGGACCGCCCCCAGCACGTTCTTGAGCTTCACCTCGTTGAGCTCGTCGTCGCCGCGCACCAGCGCCACCGCGAACTCCCGATCGGTCTCCACGATCATGGTCTTGATGAAGCGGGCCGGGGGCAGCGACAGGAACGCCCCCACGTCGGCCACCGAGGTGGTGCCGGGCGTCAGCACCGCCTCGGGAGCGGCCGGCACCCGCCCCGGCCACGCGGGCGGCGGCGGGAGCGGACCGCTTGAGGCCTTCTCCACGTTGGCCCCATAGCCGCACGCACGGCAGGAGACCACCGCGTCCTCGCCCGTGGCGGCCAGCACCATGAACTCGTGGGACTCGGAGCCGCCGATGTTGCCGGTGTCCGCCTCCACCGCCGTGTAGCGCAGGCCGCAGCGGTCGAACACGTGGCGGTAGGCACGCTCCATGGCGCGGTACGCCTCATCGAGGCTGGACGCCGAGGTATGGAAGGAATAGGCGTCCTTCATGAGGAACTCCCGCCCGCGCATCAGCCCGAAGCGGGGGCGGATCTCATCCCGGAACTTGGTCTGGATCTGGTAGAGGTTCACCGGCAGCTGGCGGTAGGAGGTGATGCGCCGGCGCACGGCGTCGGTGATCACCTCCTCGTGCGTGGGGCCGAAACAGAAATCCCGCTCGTGGCGGTCCTTGAGGCGCAGGAGCTCCTTGCCGTAGACCTGCCAGCGCCCGGACTTCTGCCACAGCTCCGCCGGCTGCACGCACGGCATCATCAGCTCCACCGCGCCGGCGGCGTTCATCTCGTCGCGCACGATGCGCATCAGCTTGTCGATGGACCGCCACCCCAGCGGCAGGTAGGTGTAAATTCCCGCCGCCAGCTTGTCGATCATGCCCGCGCGGGCGAGTAGTTGATGGGAGATCACCTCGGCGTCCGAGGGATTGTCCCGCAGGGTGAACAAGAAATAGTGACTCCAGCGCATGACCCTTCCTCTACCCTTTGCGGCGGCCACGGCCGCGCAGCGCCCCCAGCCGCGACAGGTGGGACAGCATATCCGTCTTCAGATCCCGTGACGACCCCTGGCGGGCCCGCTGCAGCACCTCCCGCGCCCGCGCCGCCTCCCCCATCCCCAGTAGCGCCAGACCCAGCTGGGTGAGGACGGCGGGTACCGGCGAGAGGGCGGCGGCCTGTTCCAGGTAATCCACGGCATCGGAAAACTCGTTTCTTGCCAGATGGATACGCCCCAGCGTCGCGAGCGGGTAGTGGCGCAGCTCGCGGGGGATGAGCTGCAGCGAGGCGTGGGCGAACTCCTCCGCCCGCGCCACGTCCCCCGCCCGGTCCAGCTCCGCCTGGGCCAGCTCGTAGGCGGCAATGGCCCGCTCCAGCGCCCCCGGCCC
>JABRVY010000190.1:0-7800 GCA_039961755.1 Acidobacteriota bacterium
GAAACGCCTCGTCGGTGCCGCCGCCCCGACGACCACCAACCGGCCGGCGGAGGTGCCGCCAGCGGCGGCGCAGCCCCAAACCACCGCCCCCTCGCCCGGCGAGCCCTCGGCGGACGCCCAGCCATCGACACTGGCCTCGGCCTCCGGCGCCCTCACCCTGGGGGGAGGCTCGCGCGGCGGCGGCACCGACGAGGCGTTTCCGTACGAGTACTACCTGCAGCGTCTGCTGGGCCTCATCGAGAGCAACTGGTTCCGTCCCCCGGCGCCGGAGACCGCCCGCTGCCGGGTACGGGCCCGCATCGACCGCAGCGGCCGCCTGCTGGAGGCCGGCATCTCCCAGGAGAGCGGCATCCCCGCCTTCGACCGCGCGGCGCTGCGCGCTGTCTTTGCCGCTGCCCCCTTCCCTCCCCTGCCCCAGGGGTTCGGCGGCGCTGCCCTGACCGTTCATCTGGAGTTCGGACAGTGAAGACATCCCTCATTCTCTCCACCCTCATCGCCTCCGTCCTCCTCCCCGCTGCGGCGTGGAGTCAGGAAGAGGTCTACCTGCAGGTCACCAACCCCGGCCTGACCAGCGTGGTCATTGCCCTCCCCACCCCGGTTGCCCGTCCCGGCGCCGACTCCCCGGCGGCGACCACCTTCACCGATACCATGCGCGCTGACCTGCAGCAGACGGCGGTGATCCGCCTGCTCGACCCCGAGCGCGAGCGCCTGGTGGAGGTGGATCCGACCAAGCCCGCCGTCACCCGCCAGCGCTGGCGGTCGGTGGGAGCCCAGTTCCTCCTGGACTCCACCCTCACCACCGCCGGCGCCCAGCTGGTGGCGGAGGTGCGCCTGTGGGACCTGGCCTCCGGCGAGATCGCCTACTCGCGCCGGCTGCAGGCGCCCACCAACCTGGCTGCCACCATGGCCCACACCCTGGCCAACGAGCTGGTGCGGCTGTTCACCGGCCGCCCGGGGCCGTTTCTCTCCCGCATCGCCTTCATCTCCGACCGCAGCGGCGCCAAGGAAGTCTGGGTGATGCGCTGGGACGGCAGCGAGGCGCAGCAGCTCACCTCCTACCGGTCGATTGCCATGAGCCCCGCCTGGTCCCCCGACGGGCAGTGGCTGGCCTTCACGTCGTTCCTGCGCGGCCAGCCCCAGCTCTTCATCCTGCGCCCCACCGAGGGGTACCTCAAGCCGCTCTCCACCTTGCCCGGGGTCAACTCCTCCCCCACTTTCTCCCCCGACGGCCGACAGGTCGCCTTCGCCGCCGGCGCCGAGGGAAATACCGATATTTACGTGGTGGACGTGGACGGCGGCACGCCGGTGCGCCTCACCTCCTCCCGGGCCATCGAGACCCAGCCGGCGTGGTCGCCCAACGGGCGGCAGATCGCCTTCACCTCCACCGCCTCCGGGCGTCCGCAGATTCACATCATGGATGCCGAGGGCACCAACGTGCGCCAGCTCACCTCGGATACCTTCGCCGACGAGGCGGCGTGGGCACCCGACGGCGTGCGCCTGGCCTACACCACCAAAGTCGATGGGCGTTTCCAGATCGCCGTGCTGGACATGCGCACCGGCACCCGCACGGTGATCCCCGGGCCGGGCTCCAACGAGTCGCCCTGCTGGTCGCCCGACGGCACCATGCTGGCCTTCGTCTCCAACCGCACCGGCAAGCAGCAGATCTTCATCACCGACGCCGCCGGCCAGCCGCGCCAGCTCACCCGCGACGGCAACAACACCGCACCCGCCTGGGTGACCCAGCTGCAATAGCTTGTGGACGCCGTCAAACATGGTGTAGAGTAGGCGGCTTGAAGGGAGGCCCTCGTGGACCGTACCTCACTGAAGAACGAGATCATCCTCGCCTGCGCCGTCGCCCTGGTGGCGATGACCGCGGCGTGTTCCAAGCCCAAGCCGGTGGTGGCTCCGCAGGTCAGCCGCACGGCGCCGCCTGCAGCCGCCCCGGTCAGCGCCGAGCGGCCCGTCGATGTGGCTGCCGAGCCGGGTCTCACCGCCGCGCCGCTGCCGAGCGGCGGTGTCGGGATGGGCGAGCTGCCCACCGACCTGGCCGAGCTCAACCGTGCCGGCTACCTCAAGGATGTCTTCTTCGACACCGACAAGTCCGACCTCACCCCGGAAGCCAGGGATATCCTCGCCGCCAACGCCGCCTGGCTGCGCCAGCACCCCAGCGTGCGCATCCTCGTCGAGGGGCACTGCGACGAACGCCACACCGCCGAGTACAACCTGGCGCTGGGCTGGCGGCGCGCCAATGCGGTGAAAGGTTATCTGGTATCGTTGGGGATCGACGGAGGACGAATCGACACCATTTCGTACGGCGAGGAGCGTCCGTTCGCCCTCGGGCACGACGAGAGCGCCTGGCGGTGGAACCGCCGCGCCCACTTCGTGATCATCGCCAGGTAGGAGGGTCGAACAGGCATGCGTCGCCTCATCGTTCCGCTCCTCGCTGTGACTCTCACCGGGTGTGTGTCCACCGACGACATCTCGCTGCTGCACCGCGAGATCACCGACGTCGGCCGGCGCGTGGACGAGCTCGGTCGGCAGTCCTCCGGTAAGGAAGACCTGGATGTCATGAGCCGGCGCCTGGCCGAACAGAACGCCCAGGTGTTGCGCTCGAATGCCGACATCCAGCAGGAGATCGCCCGCCTGCGCGACGCTCTGGAGACACTCCAGGCCAGCCTGGGCGCCACCAACCAGCGGTTGGAGTCGCTTACCCTGGAACTGGCAGCGGCCCGCGAGAGGGTCAGCGCCCCCCCGACAGCTCTGCCTCCCGGGGGCGGCGCAGGGGCACCTCTAGCGGGCCCCGCCGGAGTGCTCTCGGAGCCGGCTGCCCTCTACCGCGCCGCCTACGAAGATTACCTGCGGGGCAACTTCGACCTGGCCATCCAGGGGTTCAGCGAGTACAACGCCCGCTACCCCAACACCGAGCTGGCCGATGACGCCCTCTACTGGATCGGCGAGTGTCACATGGCCAAGCGCAACTTCCAGGGGGCGGTAGACACCTTCACCACGCTGCTCAACACCCACAAGACCTCCGACAAGGCAGCGGCGGCCCTGCTCAAGAAGGGCTTGGCCCTGCTCGAGATGGGCGACCGCAGCCAGGCGGTCATCAACCTGCAGTACGTGCTGTACGAACACCCCGGCAGCAAGGAGGCCGCCCTGGCCCGCGAGCGTCTGGCTGCGCTGGGGGTCAACGTCCGCTGAAGGCGTCCGGGTCTCTGAGGAGAGGAAGAAACGGGCGAGGCGGGAGAATATTCGCGATCTGGTAGGGAGTCAGAATGGCAAAGAGAATCAAGTCTGGGCTCAAGCGCCGGCGGCAGAACGAAGTTCGCCGGCTGCGTAACCGTTCCGTGCGCACCCGGGTCCGCAACAGCGTCAAACAGTTGCGCACCGCCATCGCGGCGGGCGACGTGGCGCGGGTGAAGGAGCTCTTGCCCCGCACCGTGTCGGTGATCGACGTGGGCGCCCGCAAGGGCGTCCTGCACGCCAACACCGCCAGCCGGACCAAATCCCGACTGGCCGGGCAGGCCGCCAGCCTGCTGCGCTCTGCGGCATCCTGATGCCACTCCCCCTCCCGTACCCGGCGGAGGGGTTGGCAGTGGGTGAACTGCTCAGGCAGGGCAAGGTCCGAGATGTGTACCGGGCCGGCGCAGGGCGGTTACTGATGGTTGCTACCGACCGCATCAGCGCCTTCGACGTGGTGCTCTCCCCCGGGATCCCCGGCAAGGGCGTGATCTTGAACCAGCTCTCCAACTTCTGGTTCGGCTTCCTGAGTGAGATCGCGCCCCACCACGTCCTCGCCACGGAGCTCGAAGCCTTTCCCCCGCCATACTCTCAGCAGCCGCTGCTGGCTGGCCGTGCCTCTCTGGTCCGGGAGGTTCGCATCGTGCCGGTGGAATGCGTGGTGCGGGGCTACCTGGTGGGGTCGGGGTGGAAGGAGTACCAGCAGCGCGGGTCGGTGTGCGGCATCCCCATCCCGGCCGGCCTCGCCCTCGCCGAGCGGCTGCCCGAGCCGCTGTTCACCCCCTCCACCAAGGCCGAGGTGGGCCACGACGAGAACATCCCCTTCGACCGGGTGGTGACCCTGGTGGGCGGCGAGCTCGCCGAGCGCCTGCGCCAGACCTCCCTCGCCCTCTACCGGCGTGCCGCCACCTACGCGCTGGAGCGCGGCATCATCATTGCCGACACCAAGTTCGAGTTCGGGCTCGACGACGATGGCAACCTGGTATGGGCCGACGAGGCGCTCACCCCTGACTCCTCCCGCTTCTGGCCCGCCGACGCCTATCGGCCGGGCGCCAACCCGCCGTCGTTCGACAAACAGTTCGTGCGCGACTGGCTGGAGTCCTCCGGCTGGAACAAGGAGCCTCCCGCCCCCGCCCTGCCCCAGGAAGTCGTGGCCGGCACCCGGGAGCGCTACCTGCAGGCCTTCCGCCGTCTCACCGGGCGAGACCTCACCCTCTGAGCCACCTCGCCACCCCCTGACCGGGCGTGGGTGACGCCGCGATGTTATACTTCGCCCACTTTGGGCGACCGGAGGGCGCCAGCGAATGTCATCTAAGATCTTCTCCAGCAGCAAGATTCGTAACGTAGCGGTGGTCGGTCACTCGTCGACGGGCAAGACCAGCCTGATCTCGGCGATGCTCTTCGATACCCGTGCCGTGCCCAAGCTGGGCAAGGTCGACAAGGGCACCGCCATCACCGACTTCGACGACGAGTCCATCGAGCGCAAGATCACCATCGCCACCGCCGTCGCCCACGCCTTCCACCGGGATCACAAGGTCAACCTCATCGACACGCCGGGGTACTCCATCTTCACCACCGAGGCGATGCAGGGGATTCGCGCCGCCGAAGCGGTTCTGATGACCGTCTCCGCCATGGCCGGCCCCGAGGTGCAGACCGAGAAACTCTGGAAGGTGGCCGCCACCATGGACAAGCCGGTGCTGCTGGCCATCAACCTGATGGACCGGGAGCGCTCCTCCGGCCCGCGCACCCTGCAGCAACTGGAGAAGAAGTTCGGCCGCGCGGTCGTCCCCGTGCAGCTGCCCATCGGGCAGGAGCAGGGTTTTTCCGGCGTCGTCGACCTGGTCACCGAAAAGGCGTACTCCTTTGCCAGCGACGAGAGCGGCACCAGCCGCGAGATCCCCATCCCGGCCGAACTCGCCGCCGAGGTGGAGACGGCCCGCACCGCCCTCATCGAGATGGTGGCGGAGCAGGACGAAGCGCTGCTGGAGAAGTTCTTTGCCGAGGGAACCCTGAGCGGCGACGAACTCCGCCTGGGTCTGATCGCCGCCGTCAAGACCCGGCGCATCTTCCCCGTCTACTTCTGCTCCGCCGGCAGAAATCAGGCGATCCAGCCGCTTCTGGACGCCATCGTTGACCTGGTGCCCTCGCCCCTGGAGGCCACCTTCCCGGCCGTGGGGGCGGACGGCCAGCCGGTACACCTCGCACCGCAGGAGAACGACGCCACCCCCCTGGCGTACGTGTTCAAGACCTTCTCGGACCCCTACGCCGGTCGTATCTCCCTGCTGCGCGTCTTCACCGGCACCTTGCTGCCCGATACCGCCTACTACAACCCCCAGCGCAGTTGTCAGGAACGCCTGGGGGGGTTGCAGCTGATGCAGGGCAAGGACCTTTCCCCGGTGGAGCGGCTGGTGACCGGCGACATCGGCGCCGTGACCAAGCTCAAGGAAACCCGCACCGGCGACACCCTCACCGCCAAGGACAGCCAGGTCGTGGTGCAGAGCGTCCCCATCCCCGAGGCGGCCATCTCCTTCGCCATTGCCCCCAAGGCCAAGGGCGACGAGGACAAGATCGCCGCCGCCCTGGCCAAGATCCAGGACGAGGATCCCACCCTGAAGGTGGGCCGGGACCCGCAGACCAAGGAGCAGGTGGTGGGGGGGGCCGGCCAGCTGCACGTGGAAATTGCCGTTGCCCGGCTGAAGCGCCGCTTCAAGGTGGACGTGCTTCTGCAGCCGCCCAAGGTGCCCTACCAGGAGACCATCACCAAGGCGGTGGAGCTGACCTCCCGACACAAGAAGCAGACCGGCGGCCACGGCCAGTTCGCCGAGGCCAAGGTGCGTCTGGAGCCGCTCCCCCGCGGGGCCGGCTACGAGTTCGTCGACAAGATCTACGGCGGTTCCATCTCTCAAGGGTACCGCCCGTCGGTGGACAAGGGCATCCAGAGTGCGGCGGCGGTGGGCCCGTTGTCGCGCCACCCGGTGGTGGATTTCCGCGTCACCCTCCTGGACGGCAAGGAGCACCCCGTCGACTCCTCCGACATGGCGTTCCAGATCTGCGGTCGCAAGGCCTTCCGCGAGGCCGTCAAGCAAGCCGCTCCCACCATCCTGGAACCCATCATGCAGGTCGAGATCACCGCCCCGGACGAGTTCCTCGGCGACATCATGGGGGACCTCAACTCCCGGCGCGGGCGGGTGCAAGGGATGGAGCCCGGGGACGGGCAGACCACCGTCAAGGCGCAGGTGCCGCTGGCGGAGATGCTCACCTATTCCCAGACCCTCCGCGCCATCACCAGCGGCCGCGGCGACTTCGTCATGGAGTACTCCCACTACGACGAGGTGCCCAGGCAGCTGCAGGAAAAGATCATCCAGGCCGCCGGCGGCGCCCGCGTGGAGGAGGAGGAAGACGAGTAAGAAGGGGGGTCCTCCTCCGGGGGTTCTCCAGCCGCCGGCCCCTTGACAACCAATTCGTCCAGCTCTACTCTTGTGGTATGTGATCGCTTTCACTAGAAGGCGATCGGTGGGTCGAGGCGAACCCACGCCTCGCCCGACCCACGTACCCCTCCTTCCCTTTTCTCGGGCGTCGGGGCCCCCCTAGCCTCGACGCCATTTTCCTTTCGCGCTGGCGGGCACCCTCCCACTCGCTCGCGCGTCGACCCATCACCCCCACACACGACTCGTCCCGAACCGGCTCCCGTCCCAGCCCGGACTGGAGGGCATGCCCAGCCCCCACCTGCGTCTACAGGGCACAACCGTTCTCGCACTACGCCGCGCCTCCCCACCCCCTCCGCGCCCCTGTCCGTGACCGTGCCCGTGTCCGCGTCCGTGCCCGTGAAGGTGACCGTGACCGTGACCATGACCGTGCCCGTATCCGTATCCGTATCCGTATCCGTATCCGCGCCCGTGTCCGTGTCTGTGCCCGTGCCCGTGTCCGTGACCGCCTTCGTGGGAGCGCCAGGCGCTACGCGCACGCTGACATTTCAAGAGGGGGAGTGGTCGCGAAACCACTCCACGGTGCGGGCGATGGCCTCCTGGTGGGGGGTGAAGCGAAAATCGGGGAAGGCAGCGCGAAACTTGCTCCCGTCCAACGCCTGGGGCTGGGTGAACAGGTAGGAGATTTCCGCCACCTCGCGGGCCCCATCGTCGAAGAAGCCGGCGATGGTGAGCATCCACCCGGGAAGCGCCGAGATGCGCACCGGTGCGCCGGCGGCCCGGCACACCGTGGAGAGAAACTCCCTGGCGGTGATGGCGCCAGCACCCGGAACGTGCCAGCTCTCCCCCCAGGCGGCCTCTGCCTGGCCGAGCAGCACGCAGGCGGCGGCGGCATCGTCGATGAACACGAAGTCGTGAGGGACGTCGAGGCGCCCCACCCACTTCACCTTGCGGCGGCGCACGGCGGCGGCGAAGATCATTTCGCCGAACAGCTTGTTGGTGACGTTGGGACCGAAAAAGTCGGGCAGACGAGGGATCACCACCCGCACCTGGCCGCCGCGGTGGGCGTTCATGAGGGTCTGTTCCAGAGAGTTGCGCAGCAACCCCTTGCGGCTGGTGGCGGTGAGGGGGTGGG
>JABRVY010000191.1:0-6901 GCA_039961755.1 Acidobacteriota bacterium
GCTGCTCCCCGTGCGCCCGGGGGAGGGGGCGCAGCGGGGCCACCGCCACGGCCTCCAGGAGAACCTCGGCGCGGTGCCCCCAGGTGTTGGCGGCCACGAAGCGGGCGCGCGCGTCCTCGTCCAGGGACAGCTGCCCCGCCACCAGCTGCCGGAGCACCCCTGCCATCTCCTCCGCCGAGCGGGCCACCCACACTCCCGGGACCCCCCGGCACTCGGGCAGGTCGGTGCTCACCACCGGCACCCCCATGGCCAGGTACTCGTACAGCTTCAGAGGCGACACCGCGGCTGTTATTTCGTTCATCCGAAAGGGAATCAGCCCCGCATGCAGAGCCGCAAAGGCGGCGTGCACCTCCCCGTAGGGGCGGGCTCCCAGGTGGCGCACCCGGGGGTGGTCCCCCAGCCCCGACTCGGCAAAGGAGCCGTCCAGGTCCGGGCCCAGAAGCTCCAGCCGGGCCTCGGGGAGGGCCTCCAGCAGGGCGGCCAGGAGGTCGTAGTCCAGCCAGCCGGCCAGGCTGCCGAAGTACCCAAGCCGCAGCTCGCCCCCCCTGTCGGCCGAGGCTGGCCGACCGACCGCCGCGGCCACCGCCTGCCGGATCCCCTCCGGGTCCGCGGCGTTGGGCAGATACACCGCGTCGGGGCGTACCACCCGCACCTCCTCCAGCAGCGGGCGCGACACCGCCGTCACCACCTGAGCCTCCGCCAGCAGGCGCCGGTGCTCGCCCTCGAGGGCGGCCCGCCCCCCGGGGAACACATCCAGGTGGTCGATGACGTCGTAGACCAGACGAAAGCTGCCGAGGGTGTCAGCGAACCCGCGGTTGTAGGGCAAGGCCACCACCAACGGGTCGTGCAGAGCGGCCCACACCTCCCCCGGCACGTGGCCCGCATAGAGCCGCCGGGCCACCCGGTGAAAGCCGGGGGCAAAGCGCCGGGTGGAAGGGGGCTCCCAGAAGAACACCAGGCACCCCGCCCGGGCCAGGGCCAGGGCCAGCTGGTTGGGCCGCTGGAAGACCTCCGTCTGCCAGTACACCGAGGGCAGGAACAGCACCACCTCCCGCGGGGCGCGGTGGCTGTCCAGAATCCCCTCCAGGCGGCGCTGCAGCGCTCGTCGGCTCAGCTCCATGGTTGCTCTCCCCCCATCCAGCGGAAGCGGCTTCGTTCGGACCTGCTCGGTGGGCTCGGCGAGCAAGCGCCGGGCGACCACGGCGGGCCGGCGGCTGGCCTCCTCCCACCGCGCGGTTGCCAGCCCGATGTCTGGATGCTCGACTCGCTCCGCGATCGCTAGGGTCAGCTCTTCCGGGGTCCAGGCCGCCGGCTCCCTCGCGCCGTCAGGATCTGCCAGCTCCTCGAACAGCGCCAACACCTTGGCATCGTAGGCCACCCCCACCGGCCGCCGACCTCCCCGGGCCGCCGCCAGGCAGGCGTGCAGCCGCACCCCCACCGTCAGGTCCGCTGCGGCGCACAGCCAGAAGCGAGAGGCGGTGCTCCAGCCCGCCGGCACTCTCCAGCAGGGGACTTCACCGGCCAGAGCCGCAGCCAGCTCCGCCGCAGCGGCCTCGTCGTCATCGCGCCCCGCCCCCCGGTGAAACGGCACCAGGACCACCCCCAGAGGCCACCGCCGGGCCATCTGCCGCAGGGCCTGCACGAGCGCCTCCCCGGCGGGTACGCGGTCCTCGGGCCATCGCCGGGGCGCCACCGCCACGAGCACCGCCGCCGGGGACAGCCCCATCTCGGCCAGGATGGCGACCCGATCCACCTCCCGGCGGGGGACGGCCCAGGCGGGGTCCGGCACCAGCTCCACCCCGCCCTCAAAACCGAGCTCCCCCAGCAGCCGCGCGGAGGCCCGGTCCCGAACGCTCACCCAGGTGGCGGCGGCCATCGCCTCCCGCACCAGAGCCCGGCCCTCCTCGCTGGCCAGCGGGCCAACCCCCACCCCCCATACCAGGGCGGGCACGCCGCCCTCCGCCGCCAGCAGCAGGGGCCAGGAGTAGAAGGTGATCCCGTGGTGGGCCGAGGTGCCCAGGGTAGCCCGGTCCACCCCCCAGTAGTCCTGGAAGAGTCCACCTCCCCCAACGACCACCAGATCCGCCAACCGCACTGCCTGGCGGATCCCCGCCACATCCTGCCACGGCACCGCCGTGGCGGGCACCTCCAGGTGGCCACCGCCGGAGGTGACGAACAGCTCCACCTCGCCCAGCTCGGCCCGCAAAGCGGCGGCGATCCCCTGCAGGATGACCTCGTCACCGGTGTTCCCGAACCCGTAGTAGCCGCAAAGAAAGATCCTCGTCTTCGCCATCTCGCTGCCGCGCGGGGGAAGTCTAGCAGCCCGAAGGCGCTTGCCTGCGCGCCTCTCCCTCCCCTTTCCCCTGCCCGGGTATGGGGCTAGAATCCGCCCGGGGAGGCACTCATCATCCATGTTCTCACGGGCGAAGTGGCAGCTACTCATGGTGCTGGCGCTGTGCCAGCCGGCTCTTTCGTTGGCTTCTCAAGCCCCGGCGTTCATCGACCCCTGGGTGGTGGAGAGGACCCACGGCGGGGGTGAGGCCGAGTTCCTCATCGTCCTGCACGCCCAGGCGGACACCGCCCCGGCCCGGCAGCTCCAGAGCAAGGAGGCCAGGGGCGCATGGGTGATGAGCACCCTCAAGGCGGTGGCCGAGGCCACCCAGGGACCGGTTCTCAAGCTGCTCCAGGAGCTGGGTATCCCCCATCGCTCCTACTGGATCGTGAACATGATCTGGGCCCGAGGCAACGACGAGGCGGTCCGCCGCATCGCCGAGCTGCCCGAGGTGGCCAAGATCCTGCCCAACCCATCCGTGCCGCTGCAGCGGCCAATGATCGAAGAAACCACAAGCGCTCCTGATGCCGTCGAGTGGGGGATCACCAAGACCGGCGCCCCCAGCGTGTGGAGCATGGGGTACCGTGGCCAGAACGTGGTCATCGCCGGTCAGGACACCGGCTACCAGTGGGATCACCCCGCCTTGAAGAGCAAGTACCGGGGGTGGAACGGCACCACCGCGGACCACAACTACAACTGGCACGACGCCATTCACTCCGGGGGCGGGGTGTGCGGCCCCAACTCCCAGGTGCCCTGCGACGATGACACCCACGGCACCCACACCATGGGCACCATGGTGGGAGACGACGGTGGCAGCAACCAGATCGGCATGGCCCCCCAGGCCAAGTGGATCGGCTGCCGCAACATGAACCAGGGCAACGGCACCCCGGCCACCTACTCGGAGTGCTTCCAGTGGTTCATCGCCCCCACCAATTTGGCGGGTGGCAACCCCGACCCCGCCAAGGCCCCCCACGTGATCAACAACTCCTGGGGTTGCCCCCCCAGCGAGGGATGCACCGATCCCCAGGTCCTCCGCACCGTGGTGGAGAACACCCGCAACGCCGGCATCGTGGTGGTGGTGTCGGCGGGCAACTCCGGCTCCTCCTGCGGCTCGGTGGTGGATCCGCCGGCCATCTACGACGCCTCCTACTCCGTGGGGGCCACCAACTCCTCGGACACCATCGCCAGCTTCTCCTCCCGCGGGCCGGTGACGGTGGACGGATCGAATCGTCTGAAGCCTGACATCTCGGCCCCCGGGGTGAGCGTGCGGTCGAGCGTGCCAGGGAACAGTTATTCCAGCATGAGCGGCACCAGCATGGCCGGCCCCCACGTGGCGGGGGCGGTGGCCCTGCTGCTATCGGCGGTCCCCGGGTGGATCGGTCAGGTGGACCAGGTGGAGGAGCGCCTGAACCTGACGGCCAACCGCAACACCACCCCCACGGGTCAGGTGTGTGGTGGCATCCCTGACAACCAGTTCCCCAACAACACCTACGGGTACGGCCGGGTGGACATCTACAAGGCGATCAACGAGGCCAACCTGGGCCTGTCGCTCACGGATGCCCCCGACCCGGTCGGGGTCGGGCAGAACCTCGTCTACACCGCCACCGTGCACAACGGCGGCCCCCGACCGGCCACCGCCGTGACCCTGACCGTGACCTTGCCAGCGTCGGTCACCTACGTGAGCGCCACAGGCTGGTGCTCGCTGACGGGCGTCACCCTCACCTGCACCCTCGGCAGCTTACCCAACGGAGCCAGCACCAGCGTGCAGATCACCGTCGTTCCCAACGCCTCGGGGTCCATCACCGCCACCTCCAATGTCACCTCCTCCATGCCCGACTACACCCCCGCCAACAACAGCGCCCAGGCCACCACCCAGGTGGTCGCCGGGGCGCCGGACCTGGCCGCGGGGTTGGCTGCCGCCCCGGATCCCGCCCTGGTGGGAAGACAGCTGGTCTACACCCTTTCTGCCAGCAACGTGGGGAGTGGCACGGCCGTGGGTGCGTCGGCGACCCTGACCCTGCCGGGGGCGGTGAACTTCTCGTCGGCTTCCGGCGGGTGCGCCCACAACACCGGGATTGTCACCTGCGCGTTGGGGGACGTTGCTCCCGCCGGCAGCGCCCAACGTACCGTCACGGTCATCCCCACCGCGGTGGGCACCCTCTCCGCCACCCTCACGGTCACCGCGAGCGGTGACGCCAACCCCGCCAACAACTCGGCCCAGAGCACGGTAGAAGCCGTGGAGATGCAGGCCATCGCCCTCGCTCTGGACGAGGCTCCCCTGGGCAACGGCAACGGGGTGTTGGAGCCCGGGGAAACCGTCCTCGTGCGCCCCACCTGGCGCAACCCCTCGGGCGGCGGCGTCACCCAGTCCGGGACCGCCGTGTCCTTCTTCGGACCGCCGGGCGGAACCTACCTTCTCGACGACGCCTCCGCCAGCTACGGCACCATCGCCCCTGGCGGGGAGGCCAGCTGCACCGACTGCTACCAGATCACCGTGCCGGTGCCGGCCAGTCGACCGACCCTCCACTGGGACGCCACCTTGAGCGAGCTGCTCACCACCGGCGCCAGCAAGGCCTGGACCATCCACATCGGCGGCAGCTTCGGCGATGTTCCTCCGGAGCGGTGGGGGTACCGCTTCATCGAGACCATCCTGCACCACCGGGTAACCTCGGGGTGCGGCGGGGGCAACTTCTGTCCCGCCAGCACCGTGTCCCGCTGGCAGATGGCCGTCTTCCTGGCTCGCCTGCTCCACCCCGGTCCCCTGCCCCCCTCGGGTACGGTCCCCGGGTTGGGACCCTACAACTGCGTGGAAGGGGGGACCTCGGTGTTTACCGACGTGCCCCCCACCGACCCGGGCTGTCGGGCGGTGCACTACACCGCCGCCCAGGGGGTGACCGACACCTGCGGAGCGAACGTCTTTTGTCCGGAAACCCTGGTGTCTCGCCGGAAGATGGCCGAGTTTCTGGCCCGCGCCCTGGTAGGGGAGCCCGTGCCCCCCACTGGCACAGTGCCGGGGATGGGGCCGTACCAGTGCGGGGCCGGGGGGTTCTCGGTGTTCGGTGACGTGCCCCCCACCGACGGGGCGTGCCCCCACATCCACTACATTGCCGCCCAGCGAATCACGTCGGGATGCGGAGGAGGGAACTATTGCCCCGACCTGTCCATCCCCCGGGACCAGATGTCGATCTTCTTGACCCGCGCGTTCGGCCTCAAGTTGTACGGCCCGTGAGGGAGGGGACGTCGTTGACGAGAGGCTGCCCTCTCACCGCCCCGCCGGGGGGAAGGCAGGCCTGATCTCCGCCACCGCGTCCAGGATCTGGCGAGCCCGATGCGCCCAGCTGTGGTCCCGCTCCACCCGGCGGCGGGCCGCCAGACCCATCTGCCGGCGGCGCTCCGGGTCGGCCAGCAGCCCCTGGATCACCCGTGCCAGCCCGGCCGGGGTGCCGTCGAAGGTGGCGACCTCCTCCCCGGGGGTCAGGAGGCCGTCCAGAGGGCAGCGATCCTCCACCAGGGGCGGTACCCCACAGGCCGCCGCCATGAGGGCCCGGGGCGTGATGCGGTAGGCGTCCCGGGCGGGGTCCGGCTGGAGCTCCACCCGGGTTGGGTCCAGCACCAGGCGAGCCCGGTTCATTTCCTCGGCCAGGGTGCGCTCGTCATCCACCTGGGGCCCCACCGGCACCCTCCAGCGCCCCTCGCCCCGGTAGGCCAGGACCCGCACTGCGGCAATCTCGCCCAGAGCTGACATCAGCGCATCCCGATAGGGGGTCCACTTGCCCACGTAGAGGACATCCCAGCTTTTCCGGGCCGCCACCGGTGGGGCGAACACCTCGGGGTCCGCGGCCAGGGGTAAATACAGGGCCTCCACACCGTGCTCCCGGTACCTGGGCAGGGAGCCGCCGTCCTGGGTGAAAAAGAGGTCGAAGGCGGGGGCAACTTCAAGTGATGTCGGCAGAGCCTGGGGGTCGGAAAGGGCTATTCCAACCAGCACTGGCTGTCCCGGCAGCTGCGCGCGGCCCTCCGGCGGGATCACCAGCCCCCCGCCGAGACAGATCACCGCGTGGGGAGCGAAGGCTGCCATAGGTGCCAGGAGGGACGGCGGCACCGGCGCCGGAGCCGCCCCACCCGTGGGGGTGAAGGAGAGGTCGTCGGTGGGGACGAAGAGGCGCGCCTCGGCCAGGCTGGCAAGAGCCCGCACCAGGGGGTTGAGATTGTTCCCGTACGGGGGAGTGCGCACGTTCGCCACCAGTGCCAGTCGGAGCATGGCGACACCTTCAAAGAGGGGGCCGGGCGGTGGCAACCGCCCGGCCCCGGTAAGGTCGTGGGGCGGGGTTTCCCCCGCCCCGGGTTCACGTTACGGACAGCGCGGAATGTTCCAGGTGCGAGTCACGAACACCGACTGCTGCGCCCGGGTGGTGGTCATCTCCGGGCAGTAGTTGCCACCACCACACCCGGAGGTGATCCCGCGTCGGGCCAGCTCCTCGATCCAGGCGTCGGAGTACCGGGAGCAATCCACGTCGCCGAACATCGTGCCCGTGCAGGCCGGCGGCGTGTACCCGGCAGGCTCCTTGG
>JABRVY010000192.1:0-8375 GCA_039961755.1 Acidobacteriota bacterium
GGGGGGAGGGTCACCAGCACGTCCGCCGACTTGGTGAGCCGGTCCACCGCTGGCACGACCCGCCACACGGCCCCGGTCAAGACGAGATCGGGAAAGGCGTCGAAGACCAGGCGCGCGGGCAGGCCGGGTTGAACCCGTCCCAGGTCCCGCTCGTCCACCGCCACGCGCAGATAGGCGCGGGTGAGGTCGACGATGGAGAGCACGTCATCCCCCTCGCGCAGGACGTCGCCGCTGCGCCGGTGCAGGGCGCTGATGGCTCCGGCGATGGGGGCGCGCAGTTCCACCCAGCGGGCCTGCTCCTGGGCCAGCGCCACCGCGGCGGCCAGCGCCTGGGTGCGCTGACCCAGCTCGTGGGCGCGCTCGCGCTCGCGAATCCATTCATTCTCCGGCAGCAACCCGGCGCGGTGTAGCTCCTCGGCTCGCATGGCGGCGTCCCGGGCTTGCAGCAAAGCGGCGGAGGCGGCGGACCACTCCCGCTCGGCGCGGGTCACCGCCAGCCGCGCCTCGGCGTCGTCCTGGCGAGCCAGCAGCTGGCCAGCGGATACCCGCTCGCCGGGGCCGACCAGGAGGGCAACGAGCGGTCCTGCACGGCGAGCCCGCACGGTGGCGCGCTGGTCCGTATCCAGGCGCCCGGTGGCGTACACCGCCTCCACCACTCTCCCGGGCGTTACCGTGACCAGGCTGACCTCCACGCCTTGCAGGCGCTTCCACACCACCCTCCCGACGACGCTCGCCAGCGCCGCGAGGATCAGCAGCAACACCAGCCATCGCCGCATCAGCTCCCTCCTCGGTCAAACCCCTCGTTGTCGTGGGCCGCGGGCCCCGGGGGGCGGCGCTCGTCGGCGACGATGCGCCCGTCCAGCAGCCGCAGGACCCGGTCCGAGGCCGCCGCCCAGCGCGGGTCGTGAGTCACCACCAGGATCGTCTGCCCCTGCTCCTGGTGGAGACGGCGAAACAGCTGATACACCGCCTGGGCATTGAGCGAGTCCAGGTTGCCGGTGGGTTCGTCAGCGAGCAGTAGCTGCGGCCGATTCACCAGAGCGCGGGCCACCGCCACCCGCTGTTGCTCACCGCCCGACAGCTCCCGGGGCAGTTTGCCGGTCTTGTCGCCCAGCCCCATCCACTCCAGGAGCTCCGTTCCCCAGGCGCGGTCCGCCCGGGAGCGACCTCCGCCGCGAGCCCACAACGGCATGAGGACGTTGTCGAGGGCGGAAAACTCAGGCAACAGGAAGTGAAACTGGTAGACGAAACCCACCAGCCGATTGCGTAGCCTGGCGAGGTCGTCGTCGCGCACCGCCGACAACGGCGTGCCGGCGATGCGCACCTCGCCGCGGTCGGGACGGTCGAGTCCCCCCAAGAGATAAAGCAAAGTGGACTTCCCCGAGCCAGAAGGGCCAGTGAGGGCGGCGAATTCGCCCGCGTGCAGGGTGAGGTCGACCCCCCGCAGCACCTCCCGCGCCGCCGCCCCGCTGCCCAGCCGCCTCACCAGGTCGGTGGCCTGGAGGACGGGGGCGTTTTCCCCGGGCTCCCGGGGGGGGACGGAACCCGGTTCACGCCACCCCACGGAGCACCTCCACGGGCGCCACCCGCACCGCCCGGCGAACCGCCAACAGCGCCGCCAGCAAGGAAATCAGCACCGCCACCACGGCGATCAACAGGTAGTAACGGGGGTCATTGGCCAGGTACAGCTCGGTGTAGGCCAGCGCCGCCCCCTCCCGGGCCGCGAAGCGAATGGGGAAGGTCTGGAAATACAGGATCCCCAGGGCGGCCACCAGACACCCCGCCAGCGCCCCGGCGAATCCCATCAGCAGCCCCTGGAGCAGGACGACTCCCCGCAGCGCCGGGCGCGAGAAGCCACAGGCGCGCAGGATGGCGATGTCGCGCTCCCGGTCCAGGATCATGGTGGCCAGGCGATTGCCAATGCCCAGGCCAGCAACTACCAGGACGAAGCCGGTCAGGAGGTAGGTGGTCAAGCCGATGGTGCGGAAGAGCTGCAGGGCGGCGCGGTTGGACTCCTGCCAGGTGTCCACGCGGTAGCCGACGGTGCCCCGGGCCCGGCGACGCAGGGGCTCGAGATCCGTGAACTCGTCGGTCCGCAGGCGAATCTCGCTGACCTCGTCGCTGCCCCAGCCAGCCAGCCCCTGGGCCACCGACAGGTGGACCAGGGCGGTCGCCTCATCGAGGGCGCCCACTCCGGCGGAGAGGATCCCCACCACCTCGAGATCCTTCGCCGCTGCGCCCTCCCCGGAAACCAGCAGCCGGTCACCCACGTCGGCACCCAGGCGCTCCGCCAGGCCAACGCCGAGGATCACCCCATCGCGGCGGGCGATCAGGGCGTCCCAGCTTCCCCGCGCCACCAGCCGCCAGAGCTCGGTGACCTGCTTTTCGGCGGCTGGGTCGATCCCCATGAGTGCGGCGCCCTCGGGGACGGCGCCGAAGGCCAGGACCGCCGGTGTGGCGGCGAGCAGCGACACTCCCCCGATGCCGGGCAGGGCGGCGAGCTGGGTGGCCAGACCCTGGGCGCCGCGCAGGGTGGGGCGCTGGTCGGGGACCGCCGGGCGCGACAGCAACAGCACCTCGTCGGCGCCGCCTCGCTGCAACGCCTGCCGCCCCGGGGCCGCCTCCAGACGCTCGGGCATCACCGTGAGGGTGGGGGAGATCTTGAGGATGCGCTCCGAGAAGAAGACCACCAGACCATCCATCATGGAGACCGTGAAGGTGAACACGGCCACCCCCACCGCCACCCCTGCGACGGTGAGGGCCACGGGGCGGGGTGCCGCCCGGAGCTGGCGCCACGCCAGGCGTGCCACGGCGCTCATGCCGGTTCAAGCGTAGCGCTTCCTCCCCCGGGCTCGAAAGGGGGGCACGCCCGCCCGACTCCCGGCGCTTGGGTGGGGTGGGACGTGCGCCGTGGCTGATTATCTGATGCCGCCGAGGTGGGAACTCGCTCCCTGGGCTGCTAGGATGCGCGGTAGTGGCGGGGGGAGGGCGGCGCGCGATGAGTCCGGAGGAGTTGCAAGCGCTTGCCGCGGTGGAGGCCGAGCACTGGTTCTACAGCGGCAAGCGCGAGATGGTGCGACGTTTGCTCGACCGCCTGGGAGTGCTGACGCCCTCGCGGCTGGTGGTGGACGTGGGGGCCGGCACGGGGCTCTTTGCCGCGGAGCTGCAACCGCGGGTGAGGGTGTTGGCCGTTGACGCGCTGGTGGCGGTGGCGGGGCTGGTTCGCCGACTGGGCCGGCGTCAGGTCGTGGCCGGTCGCGCCGAGCAGCTGGCTCTGGCCGATGGGGTGGCGGATGCCGTCACGGCCCTCGATGTGGTCGAGCACCTGGAGGATGACCTGGCGGCAGTGCGGGAGTTCCTGAGGGTGCTCAAGCCCGGCGGGGTGATGGTGCTCACCGCGCCCGCCTTTCCCGCCCTGTGGAGCGGCTGGGACGTGGCCCTGCAGCACCGGCGGCGCTATCGCCGGCGGGGGATACGAGCGCTGCTGGAGAGGGCCGGGGCGGTGGAAATCCGGGCGGCCTACGTGAATACGGTGGCACTCGTGCCGGCGCTGGTGCTGCGCCGTCTGCAAGATGCCCTGCATATCAGTCGCATCGGCGAACGGTTGGAGGACCGCGTACCGCCGGCTGCGCTCAACCGCGCCCTGCGATGGCTATTCGTCGCTCCGGCACTGGCGGGCCTGCCGGTGACGTTCGGACTCTCCGTGCTGGCGATCGCCCGCAGGGCGGGGGACGATGGCAGGTCGCAAGCAGAGACGGAGGCACGCCGGTGAAACCGGGGGTGAACCCTCCGGGCATGGGCGCGGCGGCGAGGCAGCGGTCGCCGACGAGCGAAGGAGGTGAGGCATGGTGCATGCTGAAGGGCGCACTTTCCAGTTTCTGGGGGTGGAGGCCGTCACCCGTGAGGTGCTGGAGACCTTTCCGTACGAGTACCGTGGACGGCGGGCCGAAGTGGTGATCTCCACCGACGAGTGGTCGTGCGTGTGTCCGTACTCGGGCCTGCCCGACTTCGGCACCCTGACGGTTCGCTATGTCCCCCGCGACGTGTGTCTGGAGTTGAAGTCGGTCAAGTATTACCTGACCTCGTTCCGCTCCGTGGGGATCTACCAGGAACACGCTGTCAACCGCATCCTCGAAGACCTGGTGCGGGCCTGCCAGCCGGTGGAGATGCAGGTGACGCTGGACTACCGGCTGCGGGGGGGCATCCACACGGTGGTCACGGTGCGTTTCCCGTCTCCAGGGGAGGGGCCTGGGACGAGCGGGTAAGAGGCAGCGCTCCTGCGTCGGAGGTGGGAACCGCTGGGCCCGTCGTGCCGGGCCTGGCGGCCCCGGTGGGCGGGGAGGCGGCCCTGTCCGGGGGGCCGAGCCGGGGCGGTCAGCCCACCGAGGCCATGCGCGAGGCGTGGCTCAGGAAGAACGACAGCAGCTCCAGGTTGATCTTGAGATCAACCGACTTGAGCTTCACCTCGGGGTGCCCTTTGAGCTGGGTGGGGGCGAAGTTGAGCACCGCCTGCACCCCGGCCTCCACCAGCTCGTCGTACACCCGCTGGGCGCTGGTGGCGGGCACGGTGATGACGGCAATGTGCACTCGCCGTTCTTTCACAATCCTGGCCAAATCGCCGGCCGGTTCCACGGCCAGGCCGCCGGGGATGCGCTTGCCTACCTTGTGGGGGTCGGCGTCCAGCACGGCGACGATGCGGAAGCCGCCGGTGTTGAAGCCGGAGTAGTGGGAGAGGGCGATGCCCAGGTTGCCGGCACCCACCACCAGGACTCGCCGCTCCTCGTCGAGGCCGAGGATGTTGATGAGGTGCTCCCGCAGCTGCGCCACGTTGTACCCCACCCCGCGGATGCCGAACTCCCCGAAGTAGGCCAGGTCCTTGCGGATCTGCGCCGAGTTCAGGTGGAAGCGGTCGGCCAGCTCCTGGGAGGAGACGGTCATCACCCCCTCGAGCTCCAGCTGCTGCAGGCAACGCAGGTACACCGACAGCCGGTTGATGGTCAGCTCGGAGATGCTTTCCACCGGGATGTAGCGTTTGAAGGCCATACCTCACCTCACCAGGGTGGCGGCCGCCGCCTCGGCCAGCTCCAGCAGCCAGGCCGGGAGAATGCCCAGGGCAACCACCGCCGCCGCGCACCCCGCCGCCACCAGGCGGATGGGCCAGGGCTCGGAGTAGGCGGGCTCGCGCTTGGGCAGCGGCTTCATGTACAGATAGAATACCACCCTGACGTAGTAGAAAACTGAGACCAGGCTGGCCAGTACGCCCACCACGGCGAGCCACACCCAGCCCTCGTTGACCGCTGCCCGGAAGACCAGGAACTTGGCGGTGAACCCAACGGTGGGAGGGATGCCGGCCAGAGAAAACATGGCGATGCTGAGCGCCAGGGAGAGTGTGGGCCGCTTCCACCCCTGCCCGGCCAAGTCGGTCAACAGGTGGGGCTCCTCCTCGTTCTCCGAGAAGGCGGCCACCACCGCGAAGGCGGCGATGTTCATGAGGGTATAGGCGGCGAAATACACCAGAATGCCCGCGAGACCGTCGCGCCCGAAGGCCACCAGCCCCACCAGGGCGTAGCCCATGTGGGCGATCCCCGAGTACGCCAGCATGCGCTTGAGGTCGCGCTGGGCGATGGCCACCAGGTTGCCCAGGACCATGGACGCCACCGCCACGGCGGCCAGCAGGGGGAGCCACTGGGGGGTGAGCGCGGCGGGCACGAAGGCAGCCGAAACCCTGGCCAGCACCACCAGCACCGCCCCCTTGGGGACCACCGACAGGAAAGCGGTCACCGGGGTGGGAGAGCCCTGGTACACGTCCGGGGCCCAGGCGTGGAACGGCACCACCGCCAGCTTGAAGGCGAAGCCGGCGAGGATGAGGGCCAGGCCGGCCAGCAACAGCAGGGTGGGGAGGAGGTCCCCTCCCGCCGCTTTGTCGGTCACCTCTACCAGGGAGAAGGTCCCCGTGGCGCCGTAGGTGAGGGCAATGCCGAAGAGCAGGATGGCGGCGGCGAAGGCCCCTACCACCAAATACTTCCATCCGGCCTCCAGGGAGATGCCGCTGGTGCGGTGAAAGGCGTTGAGGACGTAGAGGCTGATGGACAGGAGCTCGAGGCCGACGAAGACCACCAGGAAGTGGTCGGTCTTGGCCATCACCATGGCGCCGGCGGCGGCCCACAGTAGCAGGCCGTGGAACTCACCGAACTCGTGCTTGGTGCGGCGCAGGTACGGCACCGCCACCAGCGCCGCCAGCACCACCGCCACCAGCACGTAGGTGTCCACGAACCGCCCCAGCTCATCCAGGCGCAGGGCTCCGGCGAAGGCCATGCCGTGGACGGCCAGCGTCCAGCGCAGTACCACGGCCCCGAGGGCGATGATGGTAGCCAGGGGTCCAAAGGTCCGGCGCAGGGAGGGTGCAAACACCTCGGCCAGCACCAGGACGCCGCCACCCAGCACGAGGACGAGTTCGGGGAGAATGGCGAGGAGGTCGTGCGAGGTCACGCGTCTAGCCTCCGATCAGGTGGCGCACAGCCGCCTCGGAAAGTCGCAGGAAGGTGCCGGGCTGCACGCCGATCCACACCATGAACACCGCCAGGGGAGCAAAGGCAAGGGCCTCCCGCCAGGTGAGGTCGGAAAGGGTGCGGTTTTCCTCGTGCACCAGGGCGTTCCAGAACACCCGCTGGACGAGGGAGAGCATGTAAATCGCCCCCAGCACGATGCCGGTGGCTCCCAGGGCCACCGCCAGCGGGTGCCGGGCGAAGGCCCCGGTGAGGATGAGAAACTCCCCCACGAAGCCGTTGAGTCCGGGCAACCCGATCGACGACAGGGTCGCCAGCAGGAAGGCGAAGGTATAGAGGGGCATCACCTTGGCCAGGCCGCCGAAGTCCTCGATGAGGCGGGTGTGGCGACGGTCGTAAATCACCCCCACCAGCATGAACAGCGCCCCGGTGGACAGCCCGTGATTGATCATCTGGATCAGCGCCCCCTGGGTGGAGGCCACGGTCCCGGCAAACAGGCCCAGGATGATGAACCCCATGTGGGACACCGAGGAGTAGGCCACAAGCTTCTTGATGTCCTTCTGCGCCCAGGCCACCAGGGCGCCGTAGATGATGGCGATTACCGCCAGCACCATGAAAAGGGGCGTGGCCGCCTCCCAGGCCTCGGGAAACAGCGGGCGGTTGTAGCGCATCAGGCCGAAGGTTCCCAGCTTCAGCAGGATCCCCGCCAGGATGATGGATCCGCCGGTGGGGGCCTCCACGTGGGCGTCGGGTAGCCAGGTGTGCAAGGGCCACACCGGCACCTTGATGGCGAAGGCGAGGGCAAAGGCGGCGAACAGCAGTAGCTGCGGCGAGCCCCAGAAACCGGCGCCCATGGGGATGTCCAGCCGGAGCATGTCGCCGTATGCGAAGGAGAAGACCCCGAACTGGGCGTGGTGCAGGTAGGCGAGGTACAGGATGCCCACCAGCATGAGCAGGGAGCCCGCCAGGGTGAAGAGCACGAACTTCACCGCCGCGTAGATGCGGCGCTCGCCTCCCCACACCCCGATGATGAAGTACATGGGGATGAGCATGAGCTCCCAGAAAACATAAAAGAGAAACAGGTCGGTGGCCAGGAAGGCCCCCAGAACCCCCGTCTCCAGCAGCAGCATGGAGGCGATGAACCCCTTCACGTGCTGCGAGATGGAGGTCCAGGAGGAGATGAACACCAGCGGCTGCAGCAGCGCGGTCAGCAGCACCAGCACCAGGGCGATCCCGTCCATCCCCAGGCTGTAGGAGATCCCCACCTGGGGCAGCCAGGGGCGCTGTTCCACCAGCTGGAAGCCGGGGTCAGCGGGGTCAAAGCGGGCCCACGCCAGGGCGGCCAGGGCCAGGGTGGCCAGGGAGGCCAGCAGGCCCAGCCAGCGGGCCGCGCTGTCCGCCTGCCGGGGCAGGAGCAGCAGGACCACCAGCCCCACGGCGCCGGGGGTGAGGATCAGGGTCGAGAGCAGGGTGTCGTGCAGCATGTCGCCCCCTACACCAGCAGCCACACCGCGGCCGCCACCGCCCCCAGCAGGACCATCAACGCGTAGTTGCGCACATTGCCGGTCTGCACGAAGCGCAGCACGTCGCCGGAGATTTCGGTGAAGAAGGCGGACGCGTTGAGCGTCCCGTCGATGGCCACGGTGTCGATTCCTTTCCAGGTGAAGCGAGCGAGGGCCTCGAGGGGCCGGACGATGATGAGGTCGTACAGCTCATCCACGTAGTACTTGTTGGCGACGGCGCGGTAGAGGGCGGGCAGGCGCTCAGCGAGCTGCCGGGGCTTCTCGAACGCCCGGGGGCCGAAGTAGAAGCTCCGGGCCAGGGCGATCCCCGCCCCCGCCACCGCCACCGACAGCACGATCAGCGCCC
>JABRVY010000193.1:0-15540 GCA_039961755.1 Acidobacteriota bacterium
GTCGTCGAGAAGGGGAAGGGGGGCGGGCCGGCGCGAGCCATCGGCCGACGCTCGGCGAGGCCGTGGCCGCCTCGTCTGGATTCAGGTCGCGGAGGTGCTTTCGAGAAGGGGGGAAAAGGCGGGAGGGCCAAAGAAAAAAAAGAGCCCGCGTCGGCGGGTGAGCCGGCGCGGGCGATGAGTCCACGTCACTCCTCGATGTTGATGGCGATGGACCGCGGCTTCGCCTCCTCGCGCTTGGCCAGGGTGAGGTGAAGCACGCCGTGCTTGTAGGTGGCCTTGACCTTCTCCGGGTCGACGTTGGTAGGAAGAGTGAACGACCGCTCGAAGGAGCCGTAGGCCCGCTCGACGCGGTGATAGGTCTCTCCCTCGGTGGCCTTCTCGAAGTTGCGGCTGCCCTTGATGACGAGGATGCCGTTCTCGACGGCGACTTGCACGTCCTTGGGGTCGATCCCCGGTACCTCCACCTGGATCTCCAAGGCGTCGCGGGTCTCACGCACGTCCACCGCCGGAATCCAGGCCGAGGAGAGGTAGTCCTCCTCGCCTCGCGGGCGCCGGCCCCACACCTCGTCGAAGATACGATTCATGCGCTCCTGCAGAGTTCCGAGTTCCTTGAACGGGTCCCAACGAACGATGGCTGGCATGGGTCATGTCCTCCTTTCTCTGTTGTTGTCTTCCCGGTCGCCGTTCCCGGCTTCCGCCCATCAATATAGGATATGAGCGCCAACTTGTCAAGTCCTGGGTTCGATGGGGTGAAGAATATGAGTCGCGGGCAAGCAGACTCTCTTGTCGGGGTGGAAACAATCGGGAGGATCTTCGTGTAGTACATTTTCGGAGGGGTGCGGGTATGGTCGCTGTGTTGCTTGCGGCGCTGGCGGCGACAAGTCCAGCTCTGGGTGTGCGGGTGGAAATCCAGCCGTTGGGGCGGGGTGAGACCGGCACCGTGGTGGGGATAGCCTGGCAAATCGCCCCCGAGGACCGCCAGCGAGTGGGGACACGGGTGGCGGTGGCGGTGGTGCTCTCCCGCTCCGGCACCGTGCTGGACAGCCATCGCGCCGTGGTGGAGCTGGCCGCCGATGGCAGCGGCCTGCTGTACCGGGAGTGGCCGGTGGGTCCCGGGGAGGTGCGGCTGGAGGTGAGCTCCCTGGACGGCCAGGCGAGCGGTGTGTGGCTGGGCCAGGTGGTGGTGAGCGAGGAGGTTCACCCCTTCTCACCGCCGGCGGACGCGCCACCCGATGCGGTGGCGCTGGCGGTGCTGCCGCCCGTGACAGGACAGGTGCGCTTTCGCCCTCCCCCGCGTACGGGGGGAGTAGGTGCGTTGCAACTGGAGCTGGAGGCCCCGGCCGAGACCCATCGGGTGGAGTTCTATCAGAACGAGCAGCTGCTGTTCGAGCGCCGGCGGCCGCCGTGGACGGTTTCCGTCACCCTGGGGGAGGTGGCGGTCAGAACGGTGATCCGGGGGGTGGCGTTCACTCAGGATGGCGGCTTCATCGGCGAGGATGCGGTGGTGCTCAACGCCCCCTCGGGGGCGATCCCGGTGCAGCTGCTGCTCGCCCCCGAACGCCCGGGGGAGAGCCAGCGCACCATCACGGTGGCGGTGGGTCGTGCGGGCGCGGTGGAGGTGGAGCTGCGCGGCGACGATCGCCTGCTGACGCGCTGGAGCCAGTGCCCGTGCGTGGTGCGGGTGCCGGCGGCGGATCTCGCCGGCACGCGGGTTCTCTCGGCGACGGCCCGAGCCGGGGAGGAGCGGGGGGAGGCGGTGCTGGTGCTCGGCACCGGGGGGTTCGTGGACGAGATCCGCGTCGAGCAGGTGGAGCTGGCGGTGGTCGTCGTGGATGCCCGGGGAGCTCCGGTCTCGGGGTTGTCGTCAGCCGATTTCGAGGTCTTCGAGGATGAGCAGCGGGTGGAGGTGGTGGGCTTTTCCCGCACCGAGGATCTGCCCCTGTCCCTGGGTCTGGTGGTGGATACCTCCGGGTCGATGCGGGAGCCGTTTCCCGCCGTGCGCAGCGCGGTGACCGGCTTCGCTGCCCAGCTCCTGCGTCCCGGGGACGCGGTGTTTCTGGCCACGTTCGACTTCGATGCCCGGGTGCTGGTGCCGTGGACGCGGCAGGTGGAGGCGGTGACCGAGGCGCTGCGGACCAAGGTGCCGGAGGGGGGGACCTCTCTGCACGATGCCCTGGTGACCAGCCTGGAGGAGTTCCGCCGGCGCCGAGGCCGCACCGCCCTGGTGCTGTTGACCGACGGCGAGGACACCACCTCCCGCACTGGCTGGGACATCACCCTGCGCTTCGTCCGCACCATGCGGGTGCCCATCTTCCCCATCGGGTTCCAGATCTCGCGGCTGGATCTGGGGATCCGGAATCGGCTCCAGACCCTGGCCCGCGAGACCGGGGGACAGGCGTTCTTCGCCCCCAAGAGCGGGGAGCTGGGGGAGGCGTACGCGGCCATTGCCGCGCAGCTGCGGTCCCAGTACCTGCTCTCCTACCGCTCGCCGTCGAAGAAGGGCGACGACGAGTTTCGCACCGTGCGGGTGGTGGTGCGCGGGGAAGGCCTCACGGCGCGCACCATTTCCGGGTATTACCCGGGCAGGTAGCGCGGCCGGTCGGGGTATCATCCACACCGTGAGCGAAGACCCATCCCACCGCCCCTGGGGTCACTACGAGGTGCTGCTGGATGAGGCCTCGTACAAGGTCAAGCGAATCGTGGTGAATCCCGGCAAGCGGTTGTCCCTGCAGCGACATCGGCGCCGCCAGGAGCACTGGTTCTTCGTCGAGGGGCAGGGGGTGGTGACGGTGGACGGGCACGAGCGGCCGGTGGGGGCGGCGGTGGCGGTGGATATCCCCCTGGGCGCGGCCCATCGGGTGGCCAACTGCGGCGAGCGCCCCCTGGTCTTCATCGAGGTCCAGACAGGTAGCTACTTCGGCGAGGACGACATCGAGCGCTTCGCCGACGACTACGGCCGCGTGTAGCGGCGCCCGGGACCTCGACCCGATGTCGAGCAAACCTCGCCCCCTTCCTCCGCCGCTGCCCGCCGGAGGCCGGATCGGCGTGGTGGCGCTGGCCTCGCCACTGGACGTGCGGGTTGCCCGCAAGGGAGTAAAACTCCTGGAAGAGGCGGGGTTCGAGGTGGCACTGCCCGGCAACCTCGGCTGCCGGGACGGCTATCTCGCCGGGGATGACGGGGCGCGCCTGGAGGGGCTCCACGAGGTGCTGGGCCAGCACCCCCACGCCCTGCTGGCCACCCGCGGCGGCTACGGGGTGATGCGACTGCTGCCCCGCCTGCCCTGGGAGGAGCTGGCCCGGTGGGGCGGGTGGGTGGTCGGTTTTTCTGACCTCACGGCGTTGCACGCCGGCTTGTCGAGCCGCTTTCCCTGCGCCACGCTGCACGGTCCGATGCTGGGCGGCATGGCTCGCAGCGTGACCCAGTTCGCCGACGTGATCGCCTGGCTCGAGGGTCGCACGCGGGATCCCCTCTTTCGCATTCCCGCCTCGGGGGTGCTGCGTGCGGGCCGGGTGTGCGGCGTGACCGCGGGGGGCAACCTCTCCCTCCTGGCGGCGCTGGTGGGGACCCCCTTCGAGCCGGACTACGACGGCGCCGTGCTCTTCCTGGAAGACGTGGGGGAGCCCGCCTACCGCCTCGATCGTTTGTTGACGCAGCTGACCCTCTCCTCTAGACTCCCGCGGGCAGCCGCGGTAGTCGTCGGGGACATGACGCGGTGCGGGGGCACGGGCCGCGGTTGGCGGAGCCGCTGGCGCCGGTTGCTGCTGGAGGCAGCCCCGCAGGCGGTGGTGGTGGACGGGGTGGGCTTCGGGCACGGCTCGGGCAACCTCGCCTTCCCCCTGGGTGTGGAGGTGGTGGTGGACACCGCCGAGAGGACGATTCGACTGGGAGGCGGCTAGGTGGGAACGAAGGACGAGAACGGCCAGGCGGCGGGCAAGCTGGAACGCTTCAAGCGTACCTTCCCGGCGGGTGCGGTCATCTTCCGGCAGGGGGACCCCGGCCACGACATGTTCATCCTGCAGGAGGGCCAGGTCGAGATCAGCCAGGAGGCGGGGGGGGAGAGGCGCCGGCTGGCGGTGCTGGAAAAGGGCGACTTCTTCGGCGAGATGGCGCTGCTGGAGGACTACCCCGAGCGGTCGGCCACCGCCACCGCCCTCACCTTCGTGCAGGTGCTGCAGCTGCGGGGCTCCGACTTCGAGGAGCTGGTGCAGACCAAGCCCCGCGTGGCGCTGAGAATGATGACCAAGCTCTCGGAGCGCCTGCGGGAGTCCAACCGCCGGCTGGCCGAGCTGCTGGACAAGCCGGTGATCAAGGATACCCTGCCGGCGCTGCCCACCAGCCAGGGGATCGAGACCTGGGCCGTGCTGTTCCACGAGAAAACCGGACGGACGTTTCCCCTTCGGGCTGTTGGGGATACCACGCTGGGCCGGCATGACCCCATCACCGGCGTCACCCCTGACATCGACCTGTCGGGGCTGGATCCCGAGCGGACCGTCTCCCGCCGCCACGCCATGGTGCGCTTTCTCGAGGGGGCCTTCACGGTGACCGAGGTCAACTCGTCCACCAACGGCACCTTCGTCAACGGCACCCGACTCGAGCCGTTCGCTCCCCACCCTCTGCACGATGGCGACCTGCTGCAGCTGGCCACCGTGTCGCTGGTGCTGCGCACGCTGACGCGCGTGGGGTGAGGCTGTCGCTCGCCGATCCCCTCTCGGCGGTGGCGGGAGTTGGCCCGCGCACCGCCGCCGTGCTGGCCGGCAGTGGGATCCGCACCGTCGCCGAACTGCTCTGGCATCTCCCCTCCCGCTGGGAGGATCGCGCCTTCCCCCTGCCCCTGAGGGAGGTACGGGCAGGTGATGTGGTCACGGTGTGCGGCCAGGTGCTGGACCTGCGGGTTCGCCGGGTTCGCTCCCGCCTGACCATCGTCGAGGCGGCGGTGAGCGATGGGGAGAGCTCGCTGGCGGTGGTGTGGTTCAACCAGCCCTACCTGGCCAGCTCCCTCCAGGTGGGTCAGCGCCTCTGGCTGCACGGTACGGCCCGCCCCGGCCGGCGGTGGGGGGTGGAACTGCACTCCCCCGAGTGGGAGAAGGAACGGGACGATGGGGAGGCGGTGCACCACGGCCGCATCGTCCCCGTCTACCGGCGCATCGGGGAGGTGAGCAGCCGACGCCTGCGCGGCCTGATGGCGCGAATTCTCGCCTCCCTGGACCGCATCCTCCCAGACCCCCTCGTCGGGCTGCTGCCCGGGGGAGCCGCCCTCAGTCTGGCCGAGGCGCTCACCGAAACCCACTTTCCCACCGCTCCGGCCGGCCTCGACGAGCGGCTTAAGCTGCTGCAGCAGCTGGCGCAACGCCGCACGCCAGCACAGAAACGACTGGTGCAGCAGGAGTTGCTGGGCCTGGCGGTGTCCCTGGAAAAGGCGCGACAGCTGCGCCGGCAGCAGCGCGCCGTGGCCTGCCGGGTGACCGACCAGATCCGCGCCCGCGCCCGCGCCACCCTGCCGTTTCGTCTCACCCAGGCGCAGCGGCGGGTGCTCCGGGAGATCGTCGCCGACCTGCAGGGCGCCGCACCGATGGCGCGCCTGCTGCACGGCGACGTGGGCTCGGGCAAGACGGTGGTGGCGGCGCTGGCCACCCTGGTGGTGGCGGAGTGCGGCGCCCAGGTGGCCATCATGGCGCCCACCGAGCTGCTCGCCCAGCAGCACCACGCCACCTTCACGCGCCTGCTGGCCCCGACGCCCCACCGGCCGGCGCTGCTGGTGGGTGGTCTGTCGGAAGGTGAAAAGCGGCAGGTCAGGGAGGGTCTCGCCGGCGGCAGCCTCGCGGTGGTGGTGGGCACCCACGCCCTTTTTCAGGAGGAGACCAGTTTCGCCCGCCTGGGGCTGGTGGTCATCGACGAGCAGCACCGCTTCGGTGTCGCCCAGCGGCAACGCCTGATGGCCAAGGGTGACGCCCCGCACCTCCTGGTGATGACGGCGACGCCCATCCCCCGCTCGCTGGCGTTGACCCTCTACGGCGACCTGGAGGTGTCGGTGCTGGACGAGCTCCCCCCCGGGCGAAGCCGGGTTCGCACCGTGGTCCGCGACGGCGGGGCGCGGGATCGGGTGCTGGGGTTCGTCCGCCGCGAGGTGAGCGAGGGGGGGCAGGCCTACTGGGTGGTGCCCTTCATCGAGGACTCGGAGAGCCTGTCGGTGCGGGCCATAGCGAGCCATGCCCGGGAGATCCGGCGAGGGCTCGCGGGTGTGTCGGTGGGAGTCGTGCACGGGCGCCTGCCGGCGGCGGAGAGAGATCAGGTGATGGCGGCGTTCCTGGCGGGCGAGATCAAGGTGCTGTGCGCCACCACCGTCATCGAGGTGGGGGTCGACGTCCCCCGGGCCTCGGTGATGGTGATCGAGAACGCCGAGCGGTTCGGCCTGGCCCAGCTCCACCAGTTGCGCGGCCGGGTGGGCCGCGGCGGCCGGGCCTCCTACTGCGTGCTGCTGCTGGGAGAAGAGTGTGGGGCGGAGGCCCGCGAGCGGGTGGCACGCTTCGCCGCCCTCACCGATGGTTTCGCGGTGGCCGAGGAGGACTTCCGCCAGCGGGGTCCCGGAGAGTTCACCGGTGTGCGGCAGTGGGGTCGCCCCGACCTGGCGGCGGCCGACCTGCGAATTCACCTGGCGGAGCTGGAGTGGGCCCGCGGAGTGGCGGCTCGGTGGGCGAGGAGAGGACAGCTCCAGAAGCTCGCGAGGTTGTTGGGCGACCCGGGCGGGCACGGCGTGGGTCCGGCCTGAGTGCCTGTTTCGATCCGGGAACGGTTATTGCCGCGGCGAGTACAATGACGCCATGGCGAATCCAGAGCACCTCAAGCAGCTGATCTCGGGCAACTGGCGGGCCTGGCGCCAGGCCAACCCGCGCATCGTTCCTGACCTGGTGGACGCCGACCTGTCGGGCGCCGACCTGGCGGGGCTGGATCTCTCCAAGGCCATTCTCTCCCGGGCGCGCCTGGATGGGTGTTCGCTGCGCGGGGCGGTGCTGGCCGGGGCCACGGTGGATGGCGTGCGGGCGGCCGGGACGGTGTTCGACGGGGCCGACCTCTCCAACGTGCGGCTCGATCTGCTCGATCTGCGAGGCTGCTCCTTCGTCAAGGCCACCTTTACCGGTGCCTCCTTCCGCGGCACCAACCTCTCCGGGTGCAACCTGTCGGGAGCCGATCTGGCCAACGTGAACCTGGAGGGGGCGGTACTCGAAAAGGCCAGCCTCGCCGAGGCCAACCTCACCGACGCCTCCCTGCGGGGGGTGCGGCTGGAGGGCGCCAACCTGTCCCGGGCTCGCCTGCGGGGGGTGATCCTGGAGGGGGTGGCGCTGGGCGGCAACGACCTCTCGTGGGCGGACATGGAGGGGGTGCACGCCGCCCGGGCCCAGCTCGACGGGGCCAACCTGGCGAGGGCGGTGCTGCGCAGGGCGGTGCTGCGGGAGGCGTCGCTGCAGCGGGCGATCCTCAGCAGGGCCGACCTCTCCGAGGCGCAGCTGTCCCACGCCCGCCTGAATGGCGCCAACCTGGAGGGTGCCATCCTGGCCGCCTGCGACGCCCAGGGGGCCGATTTCCGGGAGTCGCGCATTACCGGGCTGGTCCTGGAGGGCAGCCAGCTCGCCGGTAGCCACTGGGAAGACCTGGATCTGCGGGTGGCGCGGATGAGCAAGGTGAGCTTCGTGCGCGCCAATCTGGTCCGCTGCCAGCTGGCCGAGCTCAACCTGAGCTCCTGTCGCTTCGAGCAGGCGCGCCTGGAGGGCGCCGATCTGCGCGCCGCCACCCTGGAGGGGGTGGCGATGCAGGGTGCGCGCCTGGCCGGCGCACAGCTGCGCAACGCCCGCCTGCGGCAGGCCAACCTGGCGGAGGCACAGGCGCCCGGGGCCAACTTTTCCGGCGCCGACATGATCTACACCATCCTGGACGACGCCGAGCTGGTGGGCGCCGATCTGCGCTTCGCCCGCCTGGTGGGTGCGAGCTGTCGCCGGTGCAACTTCCGCTGGGCCAACCTGCAGGGGGCCGAGCTGTCCAAGGCCGTGCTGGGCGGCGCCAAGTTCTGGAAGGCCAACGTCAAAAAGGCCAAGCTGCCCTTTGCCTGGACGCTGTGGACCTTGCTGATCGCCGTTCCGGGTGTGTTTGCCAAGGCGCAGGCCCACGGTCTGGCGTACGAGCAGAAGCATCGTCAGCGCCGGGCCAAGGAGACGGCCGCCCTGGTCCGGGACCTGGAGGAGAAGGACCCCCATCTGCGCCGGGCCGGGCGAAGGCCGCCCGGGCGTTAGCTCGTCGCCTGCCCATCCGAGCTGCCCGAGCGGAGCGTGGCCATCTCCCCACGGGTCGGCTATCCTGTACACGAGGTCGTCATCGGGACGCGACGTGCGTCGCGGGAGGTGGTGGGCATGGAAGAGCTGGTGGCGGTCATCCTGGGGGGCGGAGCGGGAGAGCGACTGTTTCCCCTCACCCGAGAGCGATCCAAGCCCGCCGTACCGCTGGCGGGCAAGTACCGGCTGATCGACATCCCTGTCTCCAACTGCATCAACTCCACCGTCTGGCGCATGTACGTGCTGACCATGTTCCAGTCGGCGAGTCTCAACTCGCATCTGGCCAACTCCTACCGTTTCGACGCCTTTTCCCGCGGGTTCGTGCAGGTCCTGGCGGCCGAGCAGCGGCGCGGCCATTCTGGCTGGTTTCAGGGCACCGCCGACGCGGTGCGGCAGAGCTGGCACCACATCTCGGATACGCCCTCCACCCACGTCCTGATCCTTTCCGGCGACCACCTGTACCGCATGGATTACCGGGAGTTCCTGCGCGCCCACCTGGCGGCCGGGGCGGAGGCGACCATCGCGGTCAAGCCGGTCACCCGCAGCGAGGCGCCGGAGCTGGGGCTGCTCAAGGTGGACGGCAGCGGCCGGGTGGTCAGCTTCGTGGAGAAACCCTCCACCGACGAGGCGCTGGACGCCATGGCCGTGGATACTCGGGCGTTCGGCCTGTCAGAGGAGGAGGCGGCGGCCCGCCCCTTCCTGGCTTCCATGGGAATTTACATCTTCTCCACGTCGGTGCTGGAGGAGCGTCTGGCCGCCCACCCGGATCACACCGACTTCGGCAAGCATGTCATTCCCACCATGATCGCCGAGCACCACGTGCAGGCCTACTGTTTCGACAAGTACTGGGCGGACATCGGGACGGTGCGCTCGTTCTTCGAGGCCAACCTGGATCTCACCCGCCCCCTGCCCAGGTTCAACATCTTCGATCCGGTGCGCCCCATCTACACCAACACTCGCTTCTTGCCCGGAGCCAAGATCAACAGCGCCTCGGTGGAAAACGCCATCCTGTGCGAGGGATCCATCGTCGACCGGGCCATGGTGCGCGACTCCATCCTGGGGGTGCGCACCCGGGTGCAGCCAGGGGCCACCATTCAGGATTGTTACGTGATGGGGGCGGACTTCTTCGAACCTGCCGAGGCGCTGCGGGACGGGCGCACGCCGGTGGGCATCGGCGAGGGCTCCTACATTCGCGGGGCGATCGTGGACAAGAACGCGCGCATCGGGCGGGGGGTGCAGCTGGTCAACCGCGACGGGCTGACTCGCTGGGACGACCCCGAGGGTCGTCTCTACGTGCGCGAGGGCATCCTGGTGGTCCCCAAGAACGCGGTGCTTCCCGACGGCTTCGTGTTCTGACGCCAGCGTGGCCCTGGCGCGGAGAGGAGGGGGCGTGAAGACCCGTATCACCGAATGTTTTGGGCTCCGGTATCCGATCGTGCTGTCGGGGATGAGCTGGATCTCGGTGCCGCGCCTGGTGGCGGCGGTCTCCGAGGCCGGGGGCCTGGGGATCCTCGCCACCGGCGTCCTCAACCCCGAACAGACCCGGCGAGCGGTGCGGGAAGTGCGCGCCCTCACCGATCGACCCTTCGGCGCCAACGTGACCCTGTACTTCCCCGGGGCGCGGGAGAACGCCCGCGTGCTGCTGGAGGAGCAGGTGCCGGTGATCAATTTTTCCATGGGCAAGGGGGACTGGATCACCTCCCAGGCCCACGCCTACGGTGGCAAGACCATCGCCACCGTGACCACCCCGCGGCACGCGGCCAGCGCCGCCGCCTACGGAACCGACGCGGTGCTGGTGACCGGCCACGAGGCGGCGGCCCACGGCAGCGAGGTGACCTCCCTGGTGCTCATCCCCGCCATCGCCGATGCAGTGACGATTCCCATCATCGCCGCCGGCGGCTTTGCCGACGGCCGCGGGCTGGCCGCCGCCCTGGCCCTGGGGGCGGACGCCGTGGCCATGGGGACGCGGCTCATGAGCACCCGCGAAAGTCCGGTGCACGAGCGCTGCAAGGCCTTCGCCGTGGAGAAGGGGGCGGAGGACACGGTGTACTCCTCCCGCTTCGATGGCCAGCCGTGCCGGGTGATGCGCGGGCCCGGTTCCGCCCGCGCCATTCGCCGCGGGCTGGACCTCAAGCGGGCGTTTTTCTCCTCGCGGGAGATCGCCGCCATGCTGCAGGTGAACCACCTCAAGCTGACCCTGGGGGTGCTGGCCTCGGGGTGGAAGAACGTCCGCCAGCTGGCCTACCTGGCCAACGCCTTCAAGGCCTTCCGCATCGCCACCACGGAGGGCGACGACCGGCGGGGGGTGTTGCCGCTGGGGCAGGCCACCGCTCTGGTGCGCGACGTGCCGACGGTGGCCGAGCTGTTCCAGCGGGTGGTGGCGGAGGCGGAGCAGGCCGGCGCCCGGGTGAGGGCGGCGGTGGCGTGATTGGCGGCGGCTCCCGCGGCGTGCGGGAGACGGCCAGACACCAGGAAGGCACTCGAGGAGGGGTTCATGTCGGAAGCGATGTTGTTCACGATCACCATGGAGCAGGTGGCGGGTCTGGAGTTTCGCGTCAAGTTCGACTGGCCCGAGGCGGACGAGCTGATCGTCGACGAGCCCGCTCCCCTGGGAGGTCAGCGGGGCCCCAACGCCTCCCGGCTGCTGGCCGCCGCCGTGGGCAACTGTCTCACCGCCAGCCTGCTGTTCTGCCTGCAGCGCTCCAAGGTGGAGCTGGGGCAGGTGCGCACCCGGGTGGAGGGCTCGCTGGCCCGCAATGACCGCGGCCGCCTGCGCATCGCCGGCTTCCGCACCCGAATCGAGCTGCCGGTGGGCGCCGAGGAGCGGGAGAGACTGACCCGCTGTCTGGGCCTGTTCGAGGACTACTGCGTGGTCACCGCCAGCGTGCGGCAGGGTATCCCGGTGGAAGTGGAGGTGGTGGATCGGGACGGCAACTCTCTGCTGCCTCCTCACAAGGCCTGAGTAGGGGCTGGGCGGACCGGCGGGAGGATGCGGCGCCGGTCGGGGTCGGCGCAGGGCCGGAAGAAGATGGCGATGCCGCCCAGCAGGCCGATGCACTCGGCGGCGCTCCTCTCGGCAATGGCGGCGGCCAGCTCGCGGCGCTCCAGACGGGTGCCGGGGAGAGAGACCTTGATCAACTCCCGGGCTTCGAGGGCCTCGTCGATGGTGGCCAGGACCGGCTCCGTCACTCCTTCCTTGCCCACCCGCACGGCCGGACGCAGGGGGTGGGCGAGGCCGCGCAGGTAGGTTCGCTGAAATCCCGCCAGTGAGCTCACCGACTCCTCCCAGGGGCGTGGCGCCCCGCCGGTCTCGAGATTAGCACCACCCGCTGTCCGCCTTGCTATGCTCGCGGCGGAGTGGTGGGCGAGCTAGGTGCCGAGTCGCTGTGGGTCCCGGTGGGTCGGGAGGGTGACGAGCTGCATATCCGGCACCTGTGGGTGGATCCCGACGGGCCGCCGGTGCTGTGCGTCCACGGCTCCATCGAAAACGGGCGCATCTTCTATTCCAACTCTGGCCGTGGGCTGGCGCCGTTTCTCGCCCGTCACGGGTGCGACTGCTACGTGGCCGATCTGCGCGGGCGGGGCGCCAGCCGGCCGCCGATTTCCCGGCGCTCCCGCTACGGCCAGACCGAGGCCATCGTGGAAGACCTCGCCGCCCTGGCCGACGCCATCACCGCCCGGCGCGGCGGGGTGGCGCAGCACTGGGTGGCCCACTCCTGGGGCGGGGTGCTGCTGTCGTCCCACCTGGCGCGCTTTCCCGCCCGGATCCCCGGCGTCGCCTCCCTCACCTACTTCGGGGTCAAGCGCCGGATTCTCGTCCACAACTTCACGCGATGGTGGATGATCGACCTCGGGTGGCGGGGTGTGCACACGCTCATCGCCGCGGTGGTGGGCTACCTGCCGGCCCGACAGCTCCGGTTCGGCTCGGACAACGAGACCCGGCTCACCCACGCCCAGTGTCGGGCGTGGGTGCGGGACGGGCCCTGGGTGGACCCCGGGGACGGCTTCGACTACGGGGCGGCCCTCCAGAAGGTCGCCCTGCCCCGCTGCCTCTACCTGGCTGCCGCTCGCGACCACTGCCTTGGACATCCCGACGATGTCCGGGCGTTCATCGCCGAATCCGGTGAACACCCCTACAGCTATCGGCTGCTTTCCCGTTTCACCGGCCACCGCCACGACTACGATCACATCTCCATGCTCACCCACCCCGAGGCGGAGCTGGACCATTTCCCCCTCGTCCTCCATTGGATTTCCCAGGGGCGGGTGTAGAATCCGCCGTTGCCTTGCCTGGAGCGCGCGGGCATGGGCGCGGGAGGAAAGCGATGAGGTATCCGAGCGCAGTAGTGATGATGCTGGCGACGACGGTGGCGCTGGCGGCCGAGCCGCCGGCGTTCAAGAGCAACGAGGACAAGGCCAGCTACGCCATCGGCCTGCAGATCGCCCGCAACATGAAGGCCCAGGGAGTGCCCCTCAACGTGGATGCCTTCAGCCAGGGGTTCAAGGCGGGCTACGCCGACGGCAAGCCGTTGCTCAGCGATGAGGAGCTACAGCAGACGCTGCAAGAGTTTCAGATGGCGATGATGGCCAAGCAGCAGCAGGCGATGGCCGCCGAGGGGGCGAAGAACCGCGAGGCCGGCAAGGCTTTCCTGGCGGCCAACAAGGCCAAGCAAGGGGTGGTGGAGCTGCCCTCGGGGTTGCAGTACAAGGTGATCAAGGCGGGCACCGGCAAGAAGCCGACGGCGGACAGCACCGTCCGCGTCCACTACCGCGGCACGCTGCTGGACGGCACCGAGTTCGACAGCTCGTACAAGCGGGGAGAGCCCGCCGAGTTTCCCCTCGGCGGGGTGATCAAGGGGTGGACCGAGGCGCTCCAGCTCATGCAGGAGGGGGCCAAGTGGGAGCTCTATATTCCCGCCTCGCTGGCCTACGGCGACCAGGGGGCCGGAGGGGTGATCAAGCCGGGCTCCACCCTGATCTTCGAGGTCGAGCTGTTGGAGGTCAAGTAGTTTCGCCGGGAAACGTCGCGGCCGGGGGCGCTGGCCTGGGTCTTCTCACTGTCGACAGGCCCCCTTGCCGTGGTGGGGACTGGACAGAGTCCCGGCGCGATGTAACAATGAACGAGAGTAACGCGGTCTTCGGCCCCCGCACATGGGGTGCGGGTCGTGCCAGAGGGTGTTTTTCGAGGACGCGGGGAGTGTAGCCATTTCCGCCAAGGTTTTTGTCGGTAACCTGAGTTTCAAGACCACCAGGGAAGAGCTCCAGGAGGTGTTGTCAGAGGCAGGGGAGGTGGTGAACGTCCACCTGCCGGTGGAGCGGGAGACGGGCAAGCTCCGGGGGTTCGCCTTCGTGGAGTTTGCCACCGCCGAGGCGGCCGCCAACGCCATCCGGCTTTTCGACGGTCGCGAGGTGGGTGGCAGGCGCCTGCGCGTCAACCCGGCGGAAGATCGCCCTCGCCGGGAGGATGGCGCCGATCCGCGGGGGCCCGCGCGGCCGGGGCCGCGGCCGGCGGCACCCCCGCGCCCGCCGGGGCCACGCCCGGCTCCCCTGGAGATCCCGCCCGAGGTGCTGCCGTTCGTGGAGAAGCCGGGGCGAGATCGCTGGGCCCGGCGCAATCAGAAGGGCAAGCGGTACGACGACGACTGAGCCCCCGGTGCGCGCGGGGCGGCGTCACCGTTGTCGGCGCAAGCCCGGGTAGGGAGTGCGAACGCGCCAGAGGATGTACCCCGCGGTGGCCAGGGCCACGGCGGCAACAGCGTAGAGGAGCGGGGGCACCTCGTCGAGGGGCGCGCCCCCGTGGGCGGCCACCAGGGCCAGGGCGTTGTGGATCCCGTGCCACGCCATGGCGGGGTACACCGAGCCGGTGAGCAGGGTCACCGCCGCCAGCAGCATTCCCAGGTAGGCGGTGGGGGCCATGCGGAAGAGGCTCACGTGAAAGAGCCCGAAGACCAGCCCCACCACCAGGACCAGGGGGAGGGGACGCAGCCGCCGGTGGAGCCCGTACAGCAGCAGGCCGCGGAAGGTCAGCTCCTCGCACACCGCCGGCAGGAATGCCAGGAATGCGAGCGCCTGCCACAGGGGTAGGTCGGCGGGGAAGAGGGCCTGAGAGAAGCTCTCCAGCACCTCGGGCGGCACCGGCACCACCCGGCTGGCCAGCTGGAATATCCCCATCCCGGTGATCAGCCCCGCCGGTGCCCCCACCGCCACCGCCACCCACACCGGCCAGCGCACCGGGCGCAGGGCCAGGGCCCGGCGGGGGTCGAGCCGGTAGCGATGGACGAGGAAGAGAGTACCGCCGAGGAACACCCCGAGCAGGTTGACCACTGTCTGGGTGCGAACGTCCAGCTTGCCTTCCAGGTTCGCCGAGATCACCAGCAGCACGGCCCACAGCACGGCAAAGGCGCGCAGCGCGTGGCGCTGGAAGAGCTCCTCCCCCTCGAGGCCCAGCTCGGTGGCAGTGGCGGGGGCGATGAGGCGCTCCGCCGAGAGGGCGCGCTCGGCGGCCAGGGCCAGGCCCAGCGCCGCCGCTGCGTTGACCAGCCAGGTGAGCACCAGCATGGGGGTATCCGGGGCGCCGGTGAGGATCTCCTTCACCCCCACCGCCACCCCGGCGATGGGCACCAGGGCGATGGGGGAGCGCAGCCCGAGGCCGGGCAGGAAGGCGGCCAGCGCCGGCAGCAGGGTGAGCAGGAAGACGGGGAAGAAGTACAGCTGCGCCTCCTTGTAGCTGTGGGCCCGCCCCGAGGTGAGGAGCAGGAGGGAGGACACCAGCGCCGCCACCGGCAGCAGCATGGCCAGCACCGCCGCCGCCACCCCCGGGGAGAGCTCGAGGGCGAAGTCCGCGGGCAGGGGGATCAGCCGCAACACCACGTAGGCCAGAAAGTTGAGGCCCTGGATGAGGGTGATCGCCACCGCCACCGCCAGGATGGCCAGCAGCTTCGCCACCACGATTTCCCGCCGCCCGGCGGCGGTGGTGAGGAGAGTTTCCAGGGTGCCCCGCTCCTTTTCCCCCGCCAGGGTGTCGGTGGCCACCACCGCCCCGCCCGACAGCACGAAGAGGAGGAAAAACACCGTCAGGAGCCGCCCCAGCTTCAGACCGGTCACCTGCGCTGCGCTGGCCACATCGCGCTCCTCCACCTGCACCACCTCGTCGGCCGGCAGCGGCAACCCCGCTTCGGCGAGTAGGGCCGAGCGCTCCGCCGCTCGCACCCGCCGCAACGC
>JABRVY010000194.1:0-1137 GCA_039961755.1 Acidobacteriota bacterium
GCTGTGGTGCGGCTGGGCCGGTCTGCCGGTGTGGAACCGCTGGCTGCCGGGGCTGGTGCTGGTGCTGACCTTGCCCTGGGCGGCCGGGGAGGCGCGCCGGGCGTGGCGGCAGTCCGCCTGGTGGACCAACGCGGCGCTCGTGTGGGGGGTGTTCGCGCTCTTTCTCGCCCTGCGCCTGGTCAACCCCGAAATCCACTGGGGCGAGAAGCCCATGGACTCGGCGCTGCTGCACGGCATCCTGCGCAGCGAGCGGTTTCCTCCCGTCGATCCGTGGTTCGCCGGGTCGCCCCTCAACTACTACTTCTTCGGCCTCCTGCCGCACGCGTTCCTTGCCCGCGCCCTGGGCATCGCTCCGACGGTGGCCTACAACCTCATCGCCGCCACGGTTCCCGCCCTGACCGCAGGGGCGGCGGCCTCCCTGGGCTGGCTGCTGGCCGGGCGCCGGGCCGGTGCGGTGCTGGCGGCGGTGGCAGCCCAGCTCACCGGCAGCGCGGCGGCGCTCTTCCGTTTCCGCGAACTCCTGCTCGACCCATCGTTCGCCGGTTTCTGGTCGGCCTCCCGCGTCATCCCAAATACCATCAACGAGTTCCCGGTCTGGACGGCGCTCTTCGGCGACCTTCACGCCCACTTCCTGGCCTTCCCCGGCTTCCTGGCCGCCGTGTGGGCGGCGAGCCTGGTGGCCACCCGCCGGCTGCGCGGTCGGAGGGCGGCGGTGCTGGTCGGGGGGGTCTGTGGCATCCAGGTCATGAGCAACAGCTGGGAGGTTCCAGGGCTCGCGGGGGTGGTGCTGCTGGCCTCGCTGGCGCTGGTGGCGGGGGCGACGGACCGGCGCCTGGTCACCAGAGCTCGTTTCCTCCTGGGCGCCCTGGCGGTGGCGACGCTGGTGTCGCTGCCGTGGTGGCTGACGGTGCGGCCGGCGGCGGGGGGGGTGAGGTGGACGACCGGCTCTCAGGTTCAGCTGGCGCACCTGGCGGAGCTGTTCGGGGTGGCCGGCGCCCTGGTGCTGGTGGCGGCCGGTGCCACGCTGCTGGCCAGGCCGCGGGGGGGACACCCGCGCTGGGGGTGGCTCCTGGTCGCCGGTGGGCTGGCGGCGGTGGCGGCTCCCGAGCTGGTGACGGTGGGGGACCGCATGAACAC
>JABRVY010000195.1:0-5908 GCA_039961755.1 Acidobacteriota bacterium
CGCCGCCCGGGCGGCGCGATCGGTGGTCTCCACAGGAGTCTCGGGGGGCATGCGGATCCACACGCGGATGCGACCGTCGTCGATCTGCGGCAAGAACTCGTTGCCCAGCCCGCTGGCCACCCACAGAGCAGCGCCGAAGGCGAGCGCCGCCACGCCCAATACCACCGCCCGGAAGCGCAGTACCCAGGGCAACTGCCGCCGGTACACCCCCTCCAGCCAGGTCACCGCCGCGGGCACCAGCTGCAGCACCTTGGCCCGCTCGGCCCACCCTTCCCTGCCCTTGAGCTTGAACAGCTGCGCCGACAGCATGGGCACCAGGGTGAGCGCCACCACCAGCGAGGTGACGATGGCGAAGGAAATGGTCAGCAGCAGCTCCTTGAAGAGCAACGCCGCCAGCCCGGAGATGAGAAGGAACGGCACCACCGCCGCCAGGTTGGTCACCGTGGAGGCGGTGACCGCCGACGCCACCTCCCCCGCCCCCTCGTGGGCGGCCTCCACCGGATCCTTGCGCGCCCGCTGGTGGCGGTCGATGTTCTCCAGCATGACGATGGAGTTGTCGATGAGCATGCCGATCCCCAACGCCAGCGCCCCCAGCGTCATGATGTTGAGGGTCATGCCCGATACGCCCATGAGGGCGATGCACCCCAGGATGGCGATGGGAATGGCGGTGCCGATCACCAGGGTGCGGCGCAGCGAGCGCAAGAAGAGGAACACCACCAGCATCGCCAGCGACCCCCCCACCAGCGCCGCCTGGCCCACCCCGCTCACCGCCGCCCGGACGTAGAAGGCCTGATCCTCGATGACCTCGCTGACCACATCCGGCGGGAAGAACCCCTCGCGAGCGAGCCGCGCCAGCACCGCGTTGGCGCCGTCCACGACGCGCACGGTGTTGGCGTCCGGCTGCTTGGAGATGGACACCTGCACCGCCGGGCGCCCGTTCAAGCGCACGAATACCCGATCGTCCCGATTGGTATCCAGCACCGTGGCGATGTCGGTGAGAGCCACCTCGCCGCCCCGCGGCAGGGGCACCCGCACCCGCCGGATGTCCTCGGGAGAGCGAAACTTCCCCTTGGTCTTGGAGAGCACCTCGCGCACCGGGGACTGCACCCGTCCGCCGGAGATGTCCTGATTCTCCTCCCGCACCCGCGCCAGCAACTCCGACACCGTGAGCCCGTAGGAGCGCAGCCGCTCGGGGTCGACGATCACCTGGATCTCCCGGTCCAGTCCCCCCGACACGTCCACCGACGCCACCCCGGGCACGGTGAGCAGTTGTTTGGCGAGCTGATCCTCGCACCAGCGCTTGAGCCACACCTCGTCCCGCGTCGCCGAGGAAACGGCGAACTGCAGCACCGGGATCTGCGACGGATCGAACTTGAAGATGACGGGAGGGTCGGCCTCGTCGGGGAGGGCGGCGCGCGCCTGGTCCAGCTTGGTGGAGGCGTCGCGCAGGGCGAAGTCCACGTTGGTGCCGTAGGAGAAGTGCACCTCCACCCCGGTCCGACCCTCCCCGGACTGCGAGGTGATGAGGGTGGCGTTTTCGGTAGTGGCCAGGCGGGGCTCCAGCACCTTGGCGACGGTCTGCTCCATGACCTCGGGATCCACCCCCGGGTTGGTCACCGAGGCGCGAATCTGGGGATAGACGATTTTCGGCAGGAGATCCACCGCCAGCCGACCCACCATGGACACGCCGACGATGCAGATGGCGCAGGCGATGATGGTGGTTCCCACCGGACGCCGGATCGCACAGTGCACCAGCCCGCGACGTTCACCTCGGGCCTGTCTCATCATGACCCTGCCTCCACCGCCCTCACCGCCGAGCCATCGCGCAGCAGCGAGGCCCCTTCGACGACGACGAGCTCGCCGGCGGCAAGGCCGGAGATCACATGCGCCTGCCCACCCCGGCGCAGACCCAGGGTGACCGGGCGAACGCGCGCCGTCTCGCCCTCCACCACGTACACGAAAGTGGGGTACTCCGAGCCCCGCAACACCACCGGCTCCGGCACCACGATGGCCGCCGGCAGCCTGTCCAGCACCAGCTCGGCGCGGGCCAGAAAGCCCGGGCGAATGTCGGGATCCGTGTCCTCCAGCACTACCTCCACCGTGACCTGTCGGGAGGTGCGTTCGGCGGCCGGGAAGATGCGCCCGATGCGCGCCGTAAAGCTGCGCTCCCCCAGGGCGTCAACGGTCACGGTGCAGGCGTCGCCGGGCTTCAGCTTGACCACATCGAGCTCCGACACCGGCACCCGCAGCACTCGTCGACCCGCCGCCAGCTCCACCACCGGCGCCCGCGACCCCACCAGGTCCCCCAGCTCCACGTACCGAACCGTGACCACCCCGTCCACCGGGGCGGCGATGCGGGTGAAGGACAGGCGGGTGCGCAGCGCCTCCACCCGCGCCCGGGCCACCTCGTAGGCGGCTCGCGCGGCGTCGCCATCCGCCTCGGTGATCAGGCCCTCCTCGGTGAGGGTGCGCGCCCGCCGCCACTGCCCCTCCGCCTCCACCAGGCGGGCCTGGGCCTCGGCGAGCTGCGCGGCAAGCTGCCGGTCGTCCAGCTGGGCGAGCACGTCCCCCCGCTGCACGCGATCCCCTTCTCGCACGAGCAGCGCCGTCACCAGCCCTTCCTCCTGGGCGGCGACCAGCACGCGATTCTCGGGCTCGATGGTGCCCACCGCGGTGGTGGTCACCACCAGCGGCCGCGGGACCACAGCAAGCACCTTCACCTCCACCGGTCGCCGCGCCGGCCCCGAGGGCGCCGGAGCGGAACCCCCGCAGGCGGCTCCCAGGACCACCGCTACCAACCCGAGCCCAACCAGGAAAATACGATGTCTGGATGAAGCGGCCCCGCGATGGGGCAGAGGTTCGATCATGAAAACGCTCCGAGCGCCCGACGGCGCCTACCCCTCATGATACGGGACCGCCAGGAGCCGGGTTGCATTCCCTCGGCTTTCGCGAGTACTCGGCGGACCGCGCGGGAGCGGGGCCTCGAGGGGAGAAGGCTCAGCGCCGCTCCCGCTGCCACACCACCCGGCCGCCCACGATGGTCATCACCGGCCAGCCGCGCAGGCGCTGACCGGCGAAGGGGGTGTTGCGGGAGAGGGAGCGGAAGCGCTCGGGGTTGACCACCGCCCGCGCCTCGGGGTTGAAGATGGTGACGTCCGCCGCGCTGCCCGGCCTGAGGGTGCCGCCGGGCAGATTGAGCAGCCGCGCCGGGGCGGTGGACCACAGCGCCACGAAACTCTTCAGGGGCAGCCCGTGCCGGCGCACCAGCAGGTCGTAGGTCACCGGCAGGGCGGTCTCCAGCCCCACCACTCCAAAGGGCGCGAGATCGTACTCCAGCGCCTTCTCGTCGGCGTGGTGCGGGGCGTGATCGGTGGCCAGGCAGTCCACGGTGCCGTCGAGGACGGCATCCAGCAGCGCCGTCACGTGCTCCTGGCTGCGCAGCGGCGGGTTCATCTTGGTGTTGGGGTCGAACTCACTCTCCGCCACCGCCTGGTCCAGGAGCGCCAGGTGGTGGGGGGTGGCCTCGCAGGTCACCTGCAGACCCCTGGCCTTGGCCTCGCGCACCCGCTCCAGGGCGCCCCGGGTGGAGATGTGGGCGATGTGCACGCGCCCGCCGGTCAACTCGGCCAGCACGACGTCGCGGGCCACCATCACCTCCTCCGCCGCCGCCGGAATGCCGGCCAGGCCCAGGCGCGTGGCCACCGCGCCCTCGTGCATCACCCCCCTGGCCGCCAGGGTCGGCTCCTCGCAGTGGTCGATGACCGGGATGCCGAAGAGCTGGGTGTACTCCAGGGCACGGCGCATGAGGTAGGCGTTGTGCACCGGCTTGCCGTCGTCGGACACCGCCACCGCGCCGGCGCGCACCATCTCGCCGATTTCCGCCAGCTCTTCACCGGACAACCCCTTGGACACCGCCCCGATGGGGTAGACGCGGGCCAGGGCAGCCTCGGCGGCCCGCTTGGCGATGAACTCGGTGACCGCGGCCGAGTCGTTGACCGGCGAGGTGTTGGGCATGCAGCAGACGGCCGTGAACCCCCCCGCCACGGCGGCGGCGACGCCGGTGGCCACCGTCTCCTTGTACTCGAACCCCGGCTCGCGCAGGTGCACGTGCACGTCGATGAACCCGGGCGCGACCACCAGGCCAGCGGCGTCGATGACCTGCGCCTGGGAATCCTCGATGCGCTCGGCCAGGCGCGCCACCGCCCCGTCGACCAGCAGCACGTCCATGCCGTCGTCGAGCCGTTGCGCCGGATCCACCACCCGCCCGTGCCTAATCAGCAGTCGGTTCACCGTACCCTCCCGCCAGCAAGTAGAGCACCGCCATGCGCACCGCCACCCCGTTGGTGACCTGCTCCAGGATCACCGACTGCGGGCCGTCCGCCACCCGGGAGTCGATCTCCACCCCCCGGTTCATCGGCCCCGGGTGCATCACCAGGCAATCCTTGCGGGCCAGCTTCAGCCGTTCCGGGGTGAGGGCGAAGAAGTCGTAGTACTCCCGCACCGTGGGGAAGTTCATCCGCCCCTGCCGCTCCAGCTGGATGCGCAGCATCATCACCACGTCGGCGCCGGCGATGGCGTCCTCCATGCGGGTGTACACCTCGCACCCCAGGGCCGCCATCCCCACCGGGATGAGGCTGGGCGGGCCGGCCACCCGCACCTTGGCCCCCATGCGGGAGAGCAGCAACACGTTGGAGCGCACCACCCGGGAGTGCTGCAGATCCCCGACGATCGCCACCACCTGGCCGGCCAGGCCGCCCCGCCGCAGGCGAATGGTGAGGGCGTCCAGCAGCGCCTGGGTGGGGTGTTCGTGGGCCCCGTCGCCGGCGTTGATCACCGACGAGCGCAGCACCTTAGCCAGCCGATGGGGGGCGCCAGCGTGGGGGTGGCGAATGACCAGAAAATCCGGCTGCATCGCCTCCAGATTGAGTGCCGTATCCAGGAGCGTCTCCCCCTTGCTCACCGAGGAGGAAGCGGCGGCAAAGCTCAAGGAGTCAGCGGACAGCCGCTTTTCCGCCATCTCGAAGGAAAAGCGGGTGCGGGTGGAAGCTTCCATGAACAGGTTGACCACCGTCTTGCCACGCAGCGCCGGCACCTTCTTGATGGGGCGCTGGGCGATCTCCCGCATCTCCACGGCGGTGTCCAGGATCAGCTGGATCTCGCCCGGGGAGAGGGGGTCGATGCCGAGGAGGTCCTTGCCGCGCAGGCGGGTGACGCGCTCACCGCTCATGGCCGTCCTCCCGGGCGATCCACACCCCCTCCTCGCCGTCCGTCTCCTTCAGGCGCACCTGTACGTCCTCGACCCGGGAGGAGGGCACCGTGCGACCCACGAAGTCGGCGGCAATGGGAAGCTCCCGGTGCCCGCGGTCCACCAGCACCGCCAGACGGATCGCCCTGGGCCGCCCGTAGTCCATCAGGGTATCCAGCGCCGCGCGCACCGTCCGCCCGGTGTACAGCACGTCGTCCACCAGACACACCACCCGGCCGTCGATGGCCTCCGGCAGGTTGGTGGCGCGCAGCACCGGCTGCTGATGAGCCGGGCGCCAGGGGCCGATGTCGTCGCGGTAGAGGGTGATATCGAGGGCCCCCACGGGTACCTCACGCCCGGTGCTGGCGGCCAGCAGGCGGGCCAGGCGGCGGGCCAGCGGTACCCCGCGGGTCTGGACGCCGATCAGGTATAGCTGTTCCTCGTCTCCCCCCCGTTCCACCACCTCCGCCGCCATCCGTTCCAGAGCTCGCGCAATTTCGCGCGCATCCATCACTTCCACCCGTCGCATGGCGACCCTCCTGGCAATGACCTGGCCGGCACCCCCGGCCACACCTCGACTGCCTTCAAGACCTGGATGCTAGCACGGCGAACCCCCACGCCGGCCCGCCCAGCCTCATCCCGGTGGGGATGGCGGCCCTGGGG
>JABRVY010000196.1:0-1897 GCA_039961755.1 Acidobacteriota bacterium
GGCTGACCTTCGGGCTGGCGGCGGGGCGGGAGGCGGCGGCCTTCGCTCGCCAGATCCCGCTCTCCCAGGAGCAGGCGGCGGCCATCGGGGACTGGGAGCCGGTCCCCGGCCCCTCCAACGAGGACCCGGCGCTGATCGCCCAGGACTGGTCGGCCATCCGCCACACCATGTGGAACTACGTGGGCATCGTGCGCACCCGCGAGCGCCTGGAGCGGGCGGTGGCCGACCTGCGCCACCAGCTGGTGCGCCTCACCGCCTTCTACCGCACCACCCCCATTTCCGCCGCCCTGGTGGACCTCTTCCACGGCTGCACAGCGGCCGGGCTCATCGCCCACGCAGCCCAGCGAAACACCACTTCGGTGGGCTGCCACTACCTGGCCCGCTAGGGTACCCGGTCGAGCCGTTTTCGCAATTCTCGGCGAATCCGGGACGGGTGTGGGCCGACGCACCGGCCCGTGTCCGTGTCCGTGACCGTGGCCGTGGCCGTGACCGTGACCGTGACCGTGGCCGTGCCCCTGGGTGCGCGGGCCTCCGGCCCGCCTTCACGGCCGGTGCGATTTGCCTCCGCCGGCCCGGTGTCCGTGCCCGTGCCTGTACCCGTGTCGGTGCCCGTGTCGGTGTAGGTGCCCGTGTCGGTGGCCGCGACCGTGTCCCTGTCGGTGTCCGTGTCTGTGCCAGTGCCCGTGAGCGGAGGGATTGTCACTCCTGCGCGGGCGCCTGGCGGGGGGCGCCCGAAGCGGAAGGCGGGCGGGCCGGAATGGCTGGCCGCCGGCGAGGTGGGGTCGCTCCGCCCACCGCGGCGGGACGACCCTGAGGTTTCATCTCACTCGTTCGGCTTCCACACCTTCCACACGTTACCCACCAGGTCGGGGCCGGGTTTCAGGGTGGGGTGACCGGGCATCCAGCCGGCCGGGGTGGCCTCGGTGCCGTTGCTGGCCCGGACCAGCTGGAACGCCTGCAGCTGGCGAACGGTCTCGGCCAGCTTGCGGCCCACCGGCGGCGTCAAGATCTCCATTGCCTGGATGACGCCGTCCGGGTCGATGATGAAGCGGCCGCGCAGCTCGATGCCCTGCGCCTCGTCCCAGACCCCGTAGGCGCGCCCGATGTTGCCCGCCTGGTCGGACAGCATGGGGAACGGCACGCCCCCCTCCACCATCTTGGTCAGTTCGTGGTCGTTCCACATCTTGTGAACGAAATGGCTGTCCACGCTGACGCTCAGGACCTCTGCTCCAAGGGCTTGCAGCTCGCGGTATTTCGCTGCGACCGCAGCCACCTCGGTGGCTCAAACGAAGGTGAAGTCCCCGGGGTAGAAGCAGAGTAGAACCCACTTGCCCAGGTAGCTGGAGAGTTGCACGTTGGTGAAGGTTCCCCGGTGGTAGGCCGGGGCAGTGAAGTCCGGCGCTTTGTGGCCCACGCGTGCGGTCATGAGGTCCTCCTTGACGGTTGGCGGTACGGGGGAGGCAGTGGCAAGCTCGGCTTCGCCCACCACGGCTCCGGTCAAGCGAGCGCATCCTTCCTTGGGTCCCGTCATGCCACCTCCCTTCTTTTACCCAATTGTGATATCCAGTTGGGAAGGGAAAAGGAAGAGCCGGGGTGCAGCCCCCCGCCAGTCCGATTTCGGGAGGAGAAGGTTTGCCCGGCACGAACCGTTTGCACGGGGCGGGGCAGCGGGGGATATCCGTCTCCCGAGCGCTGTCGATTCCCGGGGAAAGCCCGGGATTAAGGGAGCTCTCATGCGCGGGGCAGTGGCTGCATCGGTGATCATGATTCTCGTTGGCGGGGGATACCCCGCCTGGGGACAACCCCCGACCGGTGAGGGCGGGGAGCCGGCGGGGCGCCCGAAGCTCACGTGGTTCCCCATCGTCTACTACACCCCCGAAACGAGCGTGGCGGGGGG
>JABRVY010000197.1:0-4488 GCA_039961755.1 Acidobacteriota bacterium
TCCCCACCCCCTGGCCGGGGAGCAGCCGCCTGACCCGGCGATCCGCCCAGAGGCTTCCCAGGCCCATCGCCCACACGGCGCTGGCCACTGCGGCCACCGGCAAGAGAAAGAGGGCCGCTCCCAGCTGGGCAGGCTCCAGACCCAGCGCCCTCCGCCCCGCCCACAGCCCGGCGCCGGCCACGAGGCTGGCCACTCCCGCCAGGCCCGCGGCTACCAGCAATTTGGTCAGCAGGTACTGGCGGACTCGCCCGGCCAGCACCACCAGCTCCACCAGTGTGCCATCCCGGCCCACCGCGTGCAGTGCCACGGCGCCGCACACCCCCACCGGCACGAAGAACGCCACCGTCACCGCCACCGCAGCCGACTTGGCGGGAAAGACCGCCACCAGCACCACCAATGACAACGCCGTGCCGGCCAGATCGCGAACCAGGCGCCCCGGGTCGCGCATCGCCATGACGGCCTCCAGACGCAGCAGCGGCCATTTCACCGCCTCCGCCCGCCTCGCCAGAGCCTGACCTGGCGACCCTCCTGCCAGTCCCGGGCGCCGGGGGGAAGCTGCAACCACCTCACTGACCCGGGCAAGCCAGACGCTGGCCAGCCAGCCGCCGCAGGCCACCGCGACCACTGCCAGGGTAACGGCCGCCAGCGCCCCCGGGCCACCCGCCGCCCGCGCCACCGCCCACGCCGGCGCCTCCCAGCCCAGGTGGCCAAGCAGCATCTCCCAGCGATCCAGCGTCCCCCGTGGACCCCCGGCGGTCATCGCCGGGGCCATCCAGGCCAGCGCCGCGAACATCACCGCGGCCAGCACCCCCAGCCCGGCCAGCGCCGCCTCGCGGGTGCGTGGTGCCGCCACACGCAGCCACCCCGCCCAGACCGCGGTGGCCACGCCGGCCAACCCCAGACCGGCGGCAGCCGCGCTGACGCACAGCCACGCGCCTGCAGCGCCGAAATACCCGGCCAACGGCCCGAGAAACGCCGCCAGCGGTACCGTCACCACCGCGGTCCAGGCGCCCGCCTCCACCACCCCGGCCACCATGGGTGGGAGCAGGACGGCGTGGCGCGGGAGAGGCAGTGGGAGATCCGTCGCCTCCCCGGCCTCCCAGCTCAGCACCACCGCCAGCGCCAGGAGAGCCGCCGTCCACCCTCCAACCCCACCGAGGAGGGCGCCCACCGCACCGGGACTCAGCACCCACCCGCCAGCGGCGGCGGCCATGCTGCCCGCCGCCGATGCGAGCCAGAGTGCGGCCGCCAATCCGGAGACGGCAACCGCCAGCAACTCCCAGCGCAGCCGCAGCATGGCGGGCGTCCGGGCATCGGCTCGCAGCCAACCACGGCGCACCGCGTCACGCCACCAGGCCCGGAAAAACGCCCACGCAGCGCCGTTCATGACCCCATCACCTGGCGGTACAGACGCTCCAGCGCTGACACCGAGGGGTGGCTGGTCGCCTGCAGCGTCGTGGTGTGTACAACCTGGCCGCGGTCGAGCAGCAGCACGCGGTCCGCCAGCCGCTCGGCGAGATCCAGCAGGTGGGTGGAGACGACGATCGCCGCCCCGGCGCGACGGTGCTCGGCCAGAGTTTCCCGCAGAGTGATCACGGCATCCGGATCGAGGGAGTTGCTGGGCTCATCCAGCAGCAGCACGTCCGCCTCGAGCACCAGTGCCGCCGCGATGCTCAGCTTCTTGAGCATGCCCTGGGAGTAGGTGCGTACGAAACAGTCCGCCGCGTCACCCAGGCCGAACAGTGCCAGAACCTGCTCCGCCCGCTCGCGCACCTCTGCCCGCGGGCGCCCGTACAGCTCCCCCACGTACTCGAGCAGCTCTCTGCCTGTCAACAGGTTGAAAACAAATGGCGTATCCGGCACGAGGCCAATGCGGCGGCGCAGCTGGGCCACGGCAGAGGCGCCCAGCCGCAGGGCTGCCAACTTGTCCAGGTACACCTCACCGGCGGCCGGCCGCTGCATCAGTGCCAGGACCCGCAGCAGCGTCGACTTGCCCGCACCGTTGGGGCCCAACAGCGCGACGATCTCGCCCGGCGCCACCCGCACGCTCACGCCGTCCAGCGCCCGGTGGCGCTCCCCCTCCCGACCGTACTCCACGACGATCCCCTGTGCCTCCAGCTCCGCGCCCCGCACCTCGGCCTCCTCTCATCCCCCGCCGGCTAACAAGGCTACCCCGTCCCAGCTGCGGGCAAAGCGCTCTCGGGGTACCACGATCCGCCCCAGAGAGGGGTCGGCGATTTCCACGCTTGCCTCCGCCACGGCTTCCACGACCACCCAGTGACGGAGGCGGCGCACACCATCACCCAGCAAACGCCTCATCACCCAGGCCCAGGGGCGAAGCAGGAGCAGGCGAGGGTCTAGATGCATCCCCAGGTCCAGCGCCACGACCGGTTCGAAGCCAAGCCTCCGGCGGTGCTCGAGCGCCTTCATGGTTCCCAGGCGTTCACCGCTGCTGGGCACGCCGCACCGCCCCAGAGCCTCTCGCAAGTCCAGCATCGAGGTGCCGCTCATGGCCCGCAGCTGCGCCAGCTGCCGAGGATCAGAGCCGGGTTTCAACCGTCCGAGGATCATTTCCGCGCAAGCTGCGCCGCACCCGCTGGCGTGACGCTGCAGGGGAACCTCCAGATCATTCACAAACTGGAAACCACTGACCGCGCAAATCAGCCGGCGCAGCGGGCGTCCGGCCGCGCCCAGCCGCCACGCCAGCCAACCCACCGCAACCGGAAGGGAGGCGTAGGTCACGATCCCCAGGCCGAGAAGACCGAGAAGTTTCCATTCAACGATGGGCAATGGGAACCTCCCGGAGCGAAGCCACGAAGGGCAGGGGGCACAGCACCGAAAAGCCCGATGAACTGTCCAGCTCCACCACCACCGCCGGCTCTCCCCGGGGGGAGGGGGTATAGGCCGTGATGACCCCTGCGTAGGAGAGACCGTTGACGCACCCGAGAATCACACGTCGACCGACCGGTGGATAGTCGATCACCATTCACCTCCCTCCGTGATCTCCACGAGCCGCAGGTCGCACAGGTACCGCAGCACATCCTCAACCTCGCTGTCGGCGCCGCCACGACCGCCAACGGACCGAGTCAATTCCGCGATGGACGGCGTGCGCGTGACAGCCAGCACCTCCCACACATGACGGGCCAGGCCAGTGAGGAGGATCTCCACGCCCGTGCCGGGCTGACAAACGCAAATGCTCTCACCCTCTCGGCGAAAGGTGTGGGTGGCCGCCACCACAGTTCGCTCGTCGCCCCCCATTTGAACCTCCCTTTCAGTCATCTCTAGCAACCGGTCCTGGGACGGAGCGATGGCTCGTCGGCCGAGCCGAGTGACTCGTTGCTGCGGCGCGTGTAACCGGCCGCTCGCACGTCGGTGATATGCCCGAGGGAAAGCCGAAAGCGCTCCGCCAGGAGCTGACACGCTGCATCCCGCTCGTCCAGACGCCCGGTTACAGCGCGGCATCCACCGCCACAAAAGTACCGGAAGAGACACCTTGAACAGCTGGGGTCCCGGTCCACATCGAACTTCTCCAGCATGTCGCGCCGCATGAGTCGGGAGATGTGCTGCAAGGAGTGTTCCCCGACCTTGCCCCACGAGAATTCCGGCCGGCACAACGCCGCGCACGGGTAACACGCGCCATCCGGACCGACACACATGGTCACCAGCCCGGCCGCACAGCGGCGCCGCACCACCCGCGAGAAGAGTTCCGTCGCCGGGTCGAAGGACACGTCGATATCCACCGCGGCCCGACCGCTGAGACCGGTGGTGAACTCCCGGTCTCGGTACGCGTGGAGCAGGAGCTGGTCATAGGTTTCGAGGGCGCGGGAAAAGTGGGCCTGGGTCGCCATGCCCCCGTTACCCGATACACCCAGCCGCTGACGTCCGGGGACCTTGGGGCGGTTCAAGTGGATGTAGTCCACCCCCACACCGAGGGCGAGCCGATAGAGACCGACCAGCTGGTCGAGATTGTGCGGAAGGGGAGTGAATGACAGCCCCAGCTTGCCGGTCCAGGCCCGCCCGCGCACGGCCGTCAGCAGGTCCAGGGCCCGCCTGAAGGAGCCCTTTCCTCGCAGGCGATCGTGCTCCCCCTCCTCGGCCCCGTCCAGGGAGACCTGCAGATCGTCCACGCCCATCCACACCGTCTCCAGCAGCGCCTCGTCCGAGCGGGCACCGTTGGTGACCAGCTTCACCCGCAGGGCACCCTGGCGCCTGGCGACACGAACTATCTCGGCGAGATCCGGATGAAGGGTGGGCTCCCCACCCGCCAGGACGAGATGGCGAACCCCCAGCTCCGCCGCCTCCTCGATGATGCGAGTGGCCAGCGAGAGGGGAACGTGGGCGCCCGCGGGACCGGTGGACGGGACGTAGCAGAAGGAACAGGTGAGGTTGCAGCGATCCGTAAGGTTGAACCAGAGTTCCTGGAGCCCCAGCTCTTCCAGCCCTGGCGCTGGCCCCAGTGGCTGCCGGGATGCCGCACCCCACCCCGCC
>JABRVY010000198.1:0-1195 GCA_039961755.1 Acidobacteriota bacterium
GGTGGACTCGGGGGCGGTGGTCAGGGGGGTGTGGGAGGCCACCTACGCCTACGATGTCATGGAGCGGGTGAAGCTGATCCTGGAGAAGGAGACCCGCGCCACCGTCTGGGCCACGGTGCGCGACGAACGGCGCCCGGGGGAGCTGGAGCGGGACGTGCTGCCCGCCCGCCGCACCCAGCGCCTGCTGGTGGATCCCCCCTACGACCTGTCCGACAGTACCACGGGGGTGCAGCTGCGCTGGGTGCTGGCCAACTCCATCGTGCGGCGGTTGCAGGCGCAGCGGGTGGAGGTGGAGAGAGTGGCGTTCGTGTCCATCCACGCCGACTCGCTGCACCCCTCGGTGCGCGGCCTGATGGTGTACGTGCCGGGCCGCGCCCATCGCCCCGCCACCGGCTCCTCCCTCCCCTCCGGCCACGCCTGCCGGGAACTGAGGGAGGTGTCCCAGCCGAGGTTCTCGAGTCGCTTCCTGGCGCGCTCGGAGGCGCTGTCGCGCCAGCTTGCGGAGGCGGTGGTGGCCTCGGCCCGCCGCGCCGATGTGCCGGTGCACCCCTACGAGCCGGTGCGGGGGGCGGTGGTGCGGCGCGGGTCGCGCTGGGTGCCGGCGGTGCTGCGCAACAGCGAGGCTCCCACCGCCCTGCTGGTGGAGATCTGCAACCTGGCCAACGACGAGGATCGCGCCCAGATCCTTTCCTGGCGGTTTCGCGACCGGCTGGCGCACGCCATCGCCGCCGGCCTCGCCGAGGGGTTCGCGCGGTGAGCCGGCGAGCGGCGGTGGGCCTGGCGGTGGCGGTGGCGGCGATCTCCTGGGGAGGTCCGCTGGCGCGGCTGGTGGAGGCGGCGCCCCTGGCGGTGGCAGCCTGGCGGATGGTGCTGGCGGCGGCGCTGGCGGTTCCCGTGGCCATCCTCGCCGGCCGTCCGTGGCCGGCAGGTCCGGCACGGCGCGCCAGCCTGCTGGCGGGGCTGTTTCTGGGGCTGCACTTCGGCCTGTGGATCCCCTCCCTCTGGCTGACCACCGTGAGCGCCTCGGTGGTGCTGGTGACCACGGCGCCGCTGTGGGTGCTGCTGGCCTCCCCCCGGGTGCTGGGGGTGCCGATCCGGCCACGCAGCCTGGTGAGTTTCGCGGTGGCCCTGGCGGGGGTGGTGGTGATTGCCGGCGGGGACTTCCTGCTTTCGCCACGGGCGCTGGTGGGCGACC